>JBJTSL010000327.1:0-11633 GCA_046076625.1 Allobrachymonas sp. | reverse complement strand
GGTTGCCATCGCGGTCGCCGCCGATCCAGTTGCCCATACGGAAGAAGGGCTCGTCGATACGGCCAACGCGATCTTGCACATCGTCATACAGTCGCGGAATTTCCTTGAGGAAGGTGGCTTCGAAGTACGACAGCGCATTTTCAATTTCGTCGGCCACTTGCAACTTGGTGTAACGCAGCAGCCGGGTTTGCCAGAGCTGGGTGACGCGGGCACGAAGTTGCAAGTCAAGATGAAGGCGCTCTTTTGCTATTAAATCAGGAGCATCCCGGGCAATCAATGTGCCGGCGATTGCCCGTTCTGCATCCAAAATGCTCTTGCGCTGAACTTCTGTGGGGTGGGCGGTCAGCACCGGGGAAATGTAGGCGCTCTTCAGGGTTTTCAGGATGGTTTTGGTGGTGTGGCCACTGGCGCGCAAGCGAGCGAAAGCGGCGTCCAAGCTGCCGTCTTGCACATCGCCACGCCGCTCGTGAATGGCGCGGCGGCGGATGTGGTGCCGGTCTTCGGCTAAGTTGGCTAAATGGCTGAAATAAGTGAACGCGCGTATCACACTCACCGTGTGCTCGTTGGACAGGCTTTTGAGCAGTTTTTTTAACTCACTTTCGGCTTGGGAATCCGCATGGCGACGAAACGCCACCGAGAGTTTGCGGACTTTTTCCACAATTTCATAGACGGCTGCACCTTCTTGTTCGCGGATCACATCGCCCAAAATGCGACCGAGGAGACGAATGTCTTCGATCAGTGGGCGATCCTTGTCTTTTTTACTGTCGACGGATAGGGGGGCAGGTGTTGTGGTCATAGTCCGCATGCTAGCATCGTCACCTAGAGATTCATTACAGGATGGTTACGCGAGGCATGTCGATGTTTCATGCTGGCCATGAACAGAAGAAGATGAAGTTTGAATGAAGATTCGCATTGCAACCCGTGAAAGCCGTTTGGCTCTGTGGCAGGCCGAGCATGTGCAAGCACGTCTACAGGCTTTGGGGCACACCGTAGAACTACTCCCAATGACCACGCGCGGCGACCAGATTCTGGATCGCACACTCTCCAAAGTGGGCGGCAAGGGCTTGTTCGTCAAAGAACTGGAACTGGCACTGCGCGAGGAGCGTGCCGATATTGCAGTGCACAGTCTCAAAGATGTGCCCGTGGACTTGGACATCGATTCGCAAGAAGAGTTTGCGCTGGCTTGCGTGATGGAACGTGAAGACCCGCGCGATGCGCTGGTCTCGCCGCGCTATGTGTCGCTTGCTGGTCTGCCTCAAGGCGCTGTGCTGGGTACCTCCAGCCTGCGCCGCGTGGTGCTGCTGCAAGCGCAGCGGCCAGACTTGAAGATTGAACCTCTCCGCGGCAATCTGGATACGCGGCTTCGCAAACTCGATCAAGGCCAGTACGCCGCTATCGTGCTCGCTGCTGCTGGGCTCAAGCGGCTGGGCCTGGCTGGGCGCATCGCGCAGACTTTTGAGCCTGAGCAGATGCTGCCGGCTTCGGGGCAGGGCGCTTTGGGCATAGAAACGCTCTCACATCGGGCTGATCTGCGCGAAGCGCTTGCACCGCTGGCGCATGAGGCCACATGGCTGGCTGTGAGTGCCGAGCGGCAAGTCAGCCGCAGTATGGGCGGCAGTTGCTCAATGCCTCTGGCGGCATTTGCTGTTTGGCAAGGTAATGCCTTGCAACTTCGAGCTGCTTGGGGCGATCCTGAGGGCGCAGCGCGCTTGGTGCAAGCTCGGGGCGAGTCGGTAGTGACCACACATGCACAGGCGCGAGAGCTCGGCACCCAGGTGGCCAAGCAGTTGGTCGCCAGGGGCGCGAAAGTAGTGGGGTAGACCATGGCACGTGTGATCGTCACCCGCCCCGCTGATCAGGCGAATGCTTGGCTCCAAGTGCTGCAAAACATGGGGCATGAGGCGATGGCGCTGCCTTTGATCGAGATTGCACCGGCGGACTCCGAAGACGATGCGCAGGCTCTGGAATTAGCTTGGCAGCGTTTGGCCAGTTTTGACGCGTTGATGTTTGTCAGCAGCCCAGCAGCTTTGGCGTTTTTTAAGCCTGATCAACCCAATGCCGTGATTCCATCTGCGCAACGTGCGATTGAATTGGTCGTTCATCAGAACCCCAATATTCGCCTCTGGGCGACCGGACAGGGTACGGTTGCGAGCCTGCGCGGCTTGGGTATTCCCGATGAGCGCATTGACGCGCCCTCTGCACAGGCCGGGCAGTTTGACTCTGAGGCGCTGTGGCAGGTGGTCAGCGGCCAGGTGCACGCCAGTAGCCGCGTGCTCATCCTGCGTGGCCGTGACCAAGGCATCTTTGACAGCAGCCGAGATTGGCTGGGCCAGCAGATCATGGCGCATGGCGGTGTGGCACAGAAATTGGTGGTGTACCAACGCCGCGCACCGAGATGGAATTTGGCGCAAACCGCGCAATGCCGCGCTTGGCTGCGTGATGGCAGCATTTGGCTGCTCAGCAGTACGCAGGCGCTGCGCAATTTGCCAGCAAACCTTGATGTGAGTCATGGCATTTGCATTTGCACACACGAGCGCATCTCGCAGGCGGCGCGAGCACGGGGCTTTGCTGTTGTTTGCACGTCACGCCCCACACTGCAAGACGTGGCTGCGTCGATAAAATCCTTGGATGAGCGCTGAGCCTGCCTCCCCTGTTGAAACCGCCGCGCCCACGCTTGCAGTTGATCCTGCGGCTGCGCCGCTCGCCCAAGCCGCGAAACCCTCGCGAACCACTCTTGTTTTGATAGCGCTCTGTGCAGTCTCTCTGCTGGCAAGTGTAAGTTTATGGTTTAAATTGAGTGCGATTCAGGAGGCGCTGGCGCGGCAAAGCGCGGATGCTACCGCAGCGGCTGTGGAAGGCCGCACCTTAGCCAAATCCGCGCAAGACACCGTGCGCGAGATGGCCACGCGCCAAGCCTTGCTGGAGACGCGGCTGCAAGAGGTAGCCTTGCAGCGCGGGCAACTGGAAGAGTTGATCCAAAGCCTCTCGCGTTCGCGCGATGACAATTTGCTGGTGGATGTGGATTCTGCGCTGCGCCTGGCGCAGCAGCAGGCCAATCTCACTGGCAGCTTGGAGCCCTTGCTCGCCGCGCTCAGAAGCGCGGAGCAGCGCGTGCAGCGCGCCGCACAGCCCCGGCTATCCCCCTTGCTCAGAGCCTTGGCCAAAGACATTGAACGCGTGAAATCCGCCAATGTGGCGGACACCCCCAGTTTGCTGATCAAGCTCGATGAGTTGGTGCGGTTGGTCGATGATCTGCCGCTGGCCAATTCAGTGGCCACACTGGCCACTTCGCCCAAGTCGGGCAGCCCCACTTTGGCCACGCGCCCACTCAAGCCCAGCTCTGCAACGCAGGCGGACAACGCGCCCGGTTCGGGCCTGACCGGTGAGTGGCCGAACTGGCTGCGCCAACTCGCCAACGCTGTGCGCGATGAGGCACGCTCCCTCGTGCGCGTGAGCCGTGTGGACACGCCAGAAGCAGCGTTGCTCTCACCTGAACAAAGCTTTTTTGCGCGGGAAAACATGAAACTCAAACTGCTCAATGCGCGCTTGGCTTTGCTCTCTCGCCAATTCGACATCACCCGCAATGACTTGGCCGGCGCCAGCCAACTCGCCGCTCGTTACTTTGATGCCAACGCCCGAACCATGCAGCAGGCCAATGCCTTGTTGGCGCAACTGCAAAGCCAGCTCAAAACCGCCGCTCAGCCGCGCATTGACGACACGCTTTCCGCGCTGGCCACTTTGTCAGCCAATCCGGGCAAATAGCCATGCGCGTCGCCCTTTGGCTCCTGGCAATCTTTGCTGCCGCAGTCGGCGTGGCGCTGTTTGCTGCACGCTCCACGGGTAGTGTCACGCTGTATTGGCCACCGCACCGGGTGGATCTGTCTCTGAACCTCGTGCTGCTCTTGCTGGCTGCATTGTTTGTGCTCTTGCATTTGGCGATCCGTGCCTTGGGCGCTTTGGCCGATCTGCCCTCGCAGGCCAAGGCTTGGCGCGCTGCACAGCGCCAGCAAGCCATGCACGGCGAGTTGCGTGATGCGTTGGCGCATTTGCTGGCGGGGCGTTTTTCCCGCGCCAAAAAGCAGGCGCTGCTGGCGCATCAGCACGCGAAGGCCTTGGAGCTGGAGCCATCGCTTCGCAGTGCGTGTTTGAAGGTGCAGTCACAGTCCTTGTTGATTGCGGCAGAGGCCGCGCAGTCGATGCAAGAAGCCTCTGATCGTGAGAGATATGTGCAAGCCGCGCTGCAAGTGCCTTTGCCCAAAAGCGCTGCGCATTTCAAAGAAGGCGCCACCCTGCGCAGCGCCCGCTGGATGCTCGATGAGCACGACCCCTCCACCTCGCTCACACGCCTGTCCACCCTGAGCCAGGGCGCTCAAAGGCGCACGCTGGCGCTGCGGCTGAAACTGCGCGCCCTGCAACTGGCCAAGCAGCCGGCGCTGGCGTTGGAAACCGCACGTATGTTGGCCAAACATGGCGGCTTTTCTGACGGCGCCGCGCAGAGCATTTTGCGTAGCCTTGCCATCAGCACATTGAGCCAAGCGCACGATGCTGACCAACTCCTTCAGGCTTGGGAAACCCTCTCGCATGAAGACCGCAGTCAACCCCAAGTGGCCACGCATGCCGCGCTGCGCCTCGTGAATTTCAGCGCAGGCTTGCCCGAAGCCACCGAATTGCTGGAGCGTGCCCGCGCGTGGATCGAGCCTGTCTGGCAGCGCTATCCACAGTTGCCAGAGTCAGAGCAGGTGCGCGTGGTGCGAGCTTTGGAGGCCAGCTTCTCGCCGCAAACCGCGTCGCTTGATCATGCGTGGCTCGCCAAAATCGAGACCGCGCAACGCCAGTTGCCTCATGACGCGCGGCTGCAGTATCTGGCCGGCATGGCCTGCCTGCGCCGCCAGCTCTGGGGCAAGTCGCAGCAAATGCTCTCCAGTAGCGCCGCCCATTTAGGAGATGCGCAACTGCGCCGCAGCGCCTACCAAAGTCTGGCGCAGTTGGCCGAGCAGCGTGGTGACGAAGCGGCGGCAGTCGCTGCTTGGAAGAAGGCTTCTTGAGTGAGTGCCCAGACAAGACCGCTTTTGCTTCGATAATGCCGCTATGACCGCCCCCGCCTTCCCTTCATTTCCCACGCCCCCTTTACCCACGCCACCCGATTGGTTGATGCGTGAAGTGCAGCAACGTGTGGTGCTGTTGCTCAACCATATCTTGCAGCAAGAACCGGAGGCGATGGCTCGCCTTTCAAGGAAAAAAGGACAGATCGCCGGCTTGGAATATGCGCAGTTTGCTATTTCTTTAATAGCAACTCCTGTTGGCTTGCTGGATATTGCTCCAGACGGTAGCGTGCCCGATTTGAGGCTCAGGGTGCTGGACACGCAGCCGCTGGCCATCTTGCAAACTCTCTTGCGTGGCGACAAACCTCGCATGGAAATCTCGGGCGATGTGATGTTGGCCGCAGAAGTGAACTGGTTGGTCGATCATGTGCGCTGGGATGTGGAGGAAGACCTCTCGCGCATCTTGGGCGATGTGCCTGCGCACACGCTGATGCGCGCGCTGCGCGGTGGGGCCGAGGTGCTGCGTGGCTTTGCCAGCAAAGCGATGCCTGCTGCCAGCCCCAGCGCCAATGTCAACCCGAACTCCGCCGATTCGCAAGGCCGCGCATGAGTTGGTTCACCCGCGTCGCCCGAGGCAGCTTCATCGTTTTCATTGTGCTGCGCTACGGGCTGGATCAGCTCGTGCTCACGAGTTTTCAAAAGCCTTGGCTCAAGATCATGGCGCGTGTCGCCTCGCTGTGCAGAAACCTGAGTGCACCGCGCGGCCAGCGACTGCGCGAAGCGCTGGAGGCGCTTGGGCCTATCTTCGTGAAATTCGGTCAAGTGCTGTCCACGCGGCGCGATTTGCTTCCCGCCGACATTGCTGATGAGCTGGCGCTCTTGCAAGACCGCGTGCCGCCGTTTGACTCCAGCATTGCCGTACAGACCATTGAGCGCGCTTTTGGCCGCAAGCTCGGTGAGATTTTTGAATCCTTTGAGCACAAGCCCGTGGCCAGCGCGTCTGTGGCGCAGGTGCATTTCGCGGTGCTCAAAACCAAAGACGGCAGGCTGCGCGATGTGGCTGTGAAAGTGCTGCGCCCTGGCATGAAGCCGGTGATGGAAAAGGACCTCTCACTCATGCGCATGATGGCCGGCTGGGTGGAGAGCCTCTCGGCTGACGGCAAGCGCTTGAAACCCATGGAGGTGGTGGCCGAGTTCGATAAATATTTGCACGATGAGCTCGATCTCGTGCGCGAAGCATCCAATGCCGCGCAACTGCGCCGTAACATGGAGGGCCTCAATCTGGTGATGATTCCCGAGATGTTTTGGGACTATTGCCACACGGATGTGATGGTCATGGAGCGCATGCAGGGCCTGCCCATCAGCCAGATCGAGCAAATCGTGGCGGCGGGGGTAGACACCAAGCAGCTGGCGCGCGACGGCGTGACCATTTTCTTCACCCAAGTCTTTCGCGACGGCTTTTTCCATGCGGATATGCACCCTGGAAATATTCAGGTGAGTACAGAAAAAGACACGCTCGGGCGCTACATTTCTCTGGATTTTGGCATCGTCGGTACGCTCACCGAGGTGGACAAAGATTACCTGGCCAACAACTTCGCCGCCTTCTTCCGCCGCGATTACAAGCGTGTGGCGGAGCTGCACATTGAATCGGGCTGGGTACCGGCTGGCACGAGGGTGGATGAGCTCGAATCCGCCATCCGCTCCGTCTGTGAGCCCTATTTCGACCGCCCGCTCAAGGAAATCTCGCTTGGCATGGTGCTGATGCGCCTGTTTCAAACCTCGCGCCGCTTCTCGGTAGAAATCCAGCCCCAGCTCGTGCTCCTGCAAAAAACCCTGCTCAACATCGAAGGATTGGGCCGCCAGCTTGATCCTGACTTGGATCTTTGGGCGACTGCCAAGCCTTTCTTGGAAAAGTGGATGCTGGAGCAGGTCGGCCCACAAAAACTCATCGACGCGCTCAAAGCGCAAATGCCACGCTATGCCAAGCACATCCCCGATCTGCCACGCCTGCTTCACGAGGTGCTGCAAAAGCAGGCCGGCGGCGCGCCCAATGAGGCGCTTATGCAGGAGCTGCTGCAAGAGCAAAAGCGCACCAACGCTTTGCTGCAAAAGATCGTCTATGGCGCTCTCGGCTTTGTGGCCGGCATGGTGCTGATCATGCTGTATTTGCGGATTCGGCTCTGGTAGCACCGATCTTCAAGCAAAATCGGCAATTCGCCGGCATGTAAACTGTGTAGTGTGCTACTAAATTTATAGTAAATACACGCCATTGCTTGACCTCGCGTAAACCCTCTATCTCCGCTGATTTCGTGAAAATTGGCACGCAAGCTGCATAAAATCTGCGTCAATTTCCCACGGAGAGCACGTCCATGAGTTCCTTGATCATTTTTGTGGCCTTTTACTTGGCCGTCACCATCGCCATCGGCCTGATTGCCGCGCGCCGCGTGCAGAGCTCTGCGGATTACATGGTGGCCGGCCGAAGCTTGCCGCTTTACATGAACATGGCCACCGTTTTTGCCACTTGGTTTGGCGCGGAAACGGTGCTCTCCGTTTCTGCGACCTTTGCCAAGGACGGCCTAGGCGGCATCCCGGGCGATCCGTTTGGCGCATCTGTGTGCTTGGTGCTCGCGGCCTTGCTGTTTGCCAAGCTCTTCTATCGCATGAACCTCCTGACGATTGGCGATTTTTACAAAAAGCGCTATGGCAAAACTGTGGAGGTGATCGCCAGTTTCGCCATCGTGGCTTCGTATCTGGGCTGGACATCGGCTCAAATGACGGCGCTGGGTTTGGTGATCCATGTGCTCTCGGGGGGCGCGGTGTCGCTCAGCGCAGCCATTTTGATTGGCGGTATCGTCGTCTTGGTTTATACGATTTTTGGCGGCATGTGGTCGGTGGCGTTCACCGATTTGTTCCAAGTGGTGGTGATCATCATCGGTCTGTCCTTGGTGGCTTGGCTCGTGAGTGACATGGCCGGCGGCACGCAAAAAGTCATCGCGCAGGCCGCGGCAGACGGTAAATTTGATTGGATTCCAGCCGACAGCAAGGGTTGGTGGGCGATGGCGGGGGCGTTTTTCGCATTCGCTTTTGGCTCAGTGCCCCAGCAAGACGTGTTTCAGCGCATGACCAGTGCCAAAGACGAAAAAACGGCGGTGCGCGGCACGGTCTATGGCGGTTTGATTTACTTCGCTTTTGCTTTCGTGCCCATCTTCATCGCTTATGCGGCTGTGGTGTCTGACCCGAATGTGGCCAAGCTATTTGGTGCGGAAGATGCGCGTGAAATCCAGCGTGTGCTGCCCGATTTGGTCCTTGGCAAAATGCCGCTGTGGGCTCAGGTGATGTTCTTTGGTGCACTGCTCTCAGCGATTTTGTCCACAGCCAGCGGCGCTTTGCTTGCACCGACCTCGCTGTTCACGGAAAACGTCTTGAAGCCCTTTGCGCCGAAGATGAACGACAAGCAGTTCCTGTTTGTGTTGCGACTGGTCTTGGTCACCTTCACCACGATTGCCTTGCTCTTTGCCCTGAACAGCAAGAGCACAATGTATGAAATGGTGCAAAACGCCTACAACGTGACGCTGGCGGGCGCTTTTGTGCCACTCGTGGCCGGCGCATATTGGAAGCGCGCCACCACGCAAGGCGCGCTGTTTGCGGCCTTTGGCGGCTTGGCAGTTTGGCTGGGTGCGATGAATCTCGCGCCTGAATCGCTGATTCCGGCCAATTTGCTGGGTTTCTTTGCTTCCATCATCTTCATGCTGCTGGGTTCACTGATGCCGCAAGTGATCAAAAACGCCGGCCATCCAATCCCCAAGCACGCCTTGGACTGAGCACAGGCACCCACCGATTTGCCAGCGACAAACTATAATGCTAGGTTGCCCGCCGGTGTGCGGGCGATCTCATTGTCCCTGTCGCCAGCGCCATGCCGATTTACGCCTACAAATGCTCCGCCTGCGGCCACGCCAAAGACGTGTTGCAAAAAATCTCTGACGATCCGCTCACCCTGTGCCCTGCCTGCGGCGCTGCCGCATTCAGCAAGCAAGTGACGGCAGCCGGTTTCCAACTCAAGGGCTCAGGCTGGTACGTGAGTGATTTCCGGGGCAATGGCGATGGGGCCAATAGCGGCGTTGGAAAACCGGCTGAGGCAAGCGCCGGCGATGCCCCAGCCGCTCCAGCACCCACTCCAGCACCCGCTCCGGCAAGTTCGCCGGCTGCGCCCGCGCCAGCGGCGAGCCCAGTCGCCCCTGCGCCTGCTACAAAATCAGTAGCGCCCACTGCAAGTTCTACGCCGGCTGCGCCTTGAAATTCTCCTGAAATCTGGCCAAGAGACACTCCAACCATGATGAAATCTATCCGCAAATGGCTGCTCGCGGGCCTGCTCGTGATCGTGCCGATCATGGTCACGCTGTGGGTGCTTGATTGGATCGTCTCCAGTCTCGACAAAACCCTGCAAATCCTGCCCGGTGACTGGCATCCCGACAAATTGTTGGGTTTCCACATCCCCGGCTTTGGCGTGTTGTTGGCCTTGTCCATCCTGCTTGTGGTGGGCGCTGCTGCCAGCAATTTTCTGGGCAAAAAACTCGTTTTTTGGTGGGATGCCTTGCTCAACCGCATCCCCGTGGTGCGCTCGATCTATTCCAGCGTCAAGCAAGTGTCGGACACCCTGTTCTCCGACAGTGGCAACGCGTTCCGTACCGCCGTGCTGGTACAGTGGCCGCGCGAAAACGTCTGGACGATTGCTTTCATCACAGGCACGCCCGTGGGCGAAGTGGCAGCGCACCTGAAAAACGGTGGCACGGATGAACTGGTGAGCGTGTATGTGCCGACCACGCCGAACCCGACCGGCGGCTATTTTGTCTTGCTCAAAAAGAGCGATTGCATTGAACTCAAGATGAGCGTGGATGAAGCGCTCAAATACATCGTTTCCATGGGTGTGGTGGTGCCCGGTGGCCCAGCGGCATTGCCCACTTCAGCAGCCAAATAAGTTTTTAGAGAGAAAAGAAAATGTCAGCAGTTACATCCATGCGCACCAGCTATGCCGGCCTCGTCACCGAAGCGCATCTGGGCCAAACCGTCACGCTTTGCGGCTGGGTCAATCGCCGTCGCGATCATGGCGGCGTGATCTTTATCGACCTGCGCGACCGTGAGGGCACGGTGCAAGTGGTCTGCGACCCTGATCGCGCCGAGATGTTCAAAGCGGCTGAAGGTGTGCGCAATGAGTTTTGCTTGCAGATCAAAGGCCTCGTGCGTGCCCGCCCCGCTGGCACTACCAATGACAACATCAAGAGCGGCAAGATTGAAATCCTTTGCCATGAACTGACGGTGCTCAACGCGTCTGTCACGCCACCTTTCCAGCTCGATGACGACAACCTGAGCGAGACCACGCGCCTGACGCACCGCGTGCTCGACCTGCGCCGCCCCTACATGCAAAACAACCTGATGCTGCGCTACAAAGTGGCGATGACGGTGCGCAACTATCTCGATACGCATGGCTTCATTGATGTAGAAACGCCCATGCTCACGAAGAGCACGCCCGAAGGCGCGCGCGACTACCTCGTGCCCAGCCGCGTGCATGATGGCCAATTCTTCGCACTGCCACAATCGCCCCAGCTTTTCAAGCAGCTCCTGATGGTGGCGGGCTACGACCGTTATTACCAAATCACCAAATGCTTCCGCGATGAAGATTTGCGCGCAGATCGTCAGCCTGAATTCACGCAGATCGATATTGAAACCAGCTTCCTCACCGAGCAAGAAATCCGCGACATGTTCCAAGGCATGATGACGGAAGTGTTCAAGAAAACCATGAACGTCGATCTGGGCGAATTTCCGGTGATGGCTTACGCCGATGCGATGTTCAAGTACGGCTCAGACAAGCCCGATCTGCGTGTGAAACTCGAATTCACCGAGATGACCGAAGAGATGAAGACGGTGGATTTCAAAGTCTTCTCCGGCGCTGCGAATATGAAGGGCGGCCGCGTCGTGGCGCTGCGCGTGCCCGGTGGCGGCGATGAGGCGGGTGGCTTTTCGCGCAGCGAGATTGATGGCTTCACCGAGTTCGTCAAAATCTATGGCGCAAAAGGCTTGGCTTACATCAAGGTGATTGATCTGGCCAAAGGCCGTGATGGCTTACAAAGCCCCATCGTCAAAAACATTCACGACGAAGCGCTCAACGCCTTACTGAAAAAAACCGGCGCACAAAACGGCGACATCCTCTTTTTCGGTGCTGACAAGGCCAAGATCGTCAACGATGCCATCGGCAATCTGCGCATCAAAATCGGCCACAGTGACTTCGGCAAGAAGCGAGGCCTCTTTGAAGACCGCTGGGCACCGATGTGGGTGGTGGATTTCCCGATGTTCGAGTTCGACGAAGAAAGCCAGCGCTATACCGCCGTGCACCACCCCTTCACCGCGCCCAAAGACGGCCATGAAGACTGGATGGTCACCGCACCTGAAAAGTGCATCGCCAAAGGCTACGACATGGTCTTGAACGGCTGGGAAATCGGCGGCGGCTCCGTGCGTATCCATCGCGCTGATGTGCAAGCCAAGGTGTTTGATGCCTTGAAGATCACCCCAGAAGAGCAGCAGCTCAAGTTCGGCTTC
>JBJTSL010000326.1:0-2625 GCA_046076625.1 Allobrachymonas sp. | reverse complement strand
TGAATTTACCTGCTGAAAAACTCTCTGGCGCGAGCCTGCAGCATAGTGCGAAGGAGTTGGCGCATTCATGAGTGCGGTTTCACTCAAACAACAAGCCCTTGCAGAATTCATCGGCACCGCTGCGCTGCTGTGCGCGGTGATTGGCTCCGGCATCATGGCGGAGCGGCTCTCGGGCGGCAATGTGGCGCTGGCGCTGCTGGCCAACACGCTGGCGACCGTGTTTACGCTGTTTGTGTTGATTGAAACGCTTGGGCTCATCAGTGGCGCGCATTTCAATCCACTGGTGACGATTTGGGCTGTGTTTTTTTGATCAAAATCGACAGTTTCCCGGCAAAGGTTCTGCGCGGAATGATTCTCTTTTGATAGCGATTGTTTTCATTGCAGCACAGCTCGCAGGCGCCGTGAGCGGCGCATGGCTCGCGCATGCGATGTTTGATCTGCCGATTGTGCAAACCAGTAGCAAGCTGCGCGGCGGCTGGGATGCGGCGGGGCAGTTTGCAGGCTGGGGGCAGTGGATCGCCGAGGCGATGGCAGCGGCCGGTCTGCTTTTCGTGATCATTCGCAGCGCCGCTACTGGCGTGAGTGCAAGAGCCAGCGCCTTGGTCGCTTGCTACATCGGCGCAGCCTATTGGTTCACAGCGAGCACGAGCTTTGCAAACCCTGCCGCGGTGCTCGGCCGCATGATGAGCGATTCGTTTGCGGGCATTGCGCCAGCCAGTGCTTGGGGCTTTGTGGTGGCGCAATGCGTGGGGACGGCAATCGGCGTTGCCTCAGCCCGCCTACTGACTACGAAGCCAGCGCCTTAACCACTGCATCACCCATCTGTACAGTGTTAACTTTCGTCGTGCCCTCGGAATAAATATCACCGGTGCGCAGGCCCTGAGCCAGGACCTTCTTGACTGCCGCTTCGATTCGATCAGCCGCTTGTGCCTGGTTGAGCGAGAAGCGCAGCATCATTGCGGCTGAGAGGATGGTGGCCAGTGGGTTGGCAATGCCTTTGCCAGCAATATCGGGCGCACTGCCGTGGCTGGGCTCATACAGGCCGCGGTTGTCTTTGTTCAGGCTTGCCGAGGGCAGCATGCCTATCGAACCGGTGAGCATGGAGGCTTCGTCGGAGAGAATGTCGCCAAACATATTGCCGGTGACGATCACGTCAAACGCTTTGGGCGCTTTGACGAGCTGCATCGCAGCGTTGTCGACGTACATGTGATCGAGCGCGACTTCGGGGTATTGCTTGCCGACCTCGGTGACCACGTCTTTCCACAGCTGAAAGGTTTCGAGCACGTTGGCTTTGTCCACGCTGGTGACTTTTTTGTTGCGCTTCATCGCGGCTTGAAAGGCGACATGCGCGATGCGCTCGATCTCGGGCACGCTGTAGCGCATGGTGTCAAACGCTTCTTGCGCGCCGGGGAAGTGCCCGTCAGTGGCGACTCGGCGGCCGCGTGGTTGGCCGAAATAGATGTCGCCGGTAAGCTCGCGGATGATGAGGATGTCGAGGCCAGCGATCAGCTCTGGCTTCAAGCTCGAGGCGCTGACCAATTGTTCGTAGCAAATCGCGGGGCGGAAGTTGGCAAACAGCCCGAGGTTTTTGCGCAAACCGAGAATCGCTTGCTCGGGGCGCAGTGGGCGATCAAGTTTGTCGTATTTCCAATCGCCGACTGCGCCGAACAGCACGGCATCGGCTTCTTTGGCGAGCTTGAGCGTCGCTTCGGGCAACGGATGGCCATGCGCTTCATAGGCAGCGCCGCCGACGAGTGCGCTTTCCATTTCAAACTTCAAATCCAGCGCATTGAGCACTTTGACGGCTTCCGCCACGATTTCTGTACCGATGCCATCACCGGGAAGGATTGCGATTTTCATGATTTATTCAATATCAAAAGAGGAGCATTTTGCGCATATTTTATGCCGGGCGGACGGTCAAAAGGCTTCAAAAAAGGTTATGCGACCGTTGGGGCGAGCCAAGGCTTGGTGGCCAAGCGCTCGGCTTCAAAGGCCTTGATTTTGTCGCTTTGGCGCAGCGTGAGACCGATGTCGTCGAAGCCGTTGAGTAAGCAGTATTTGCGGAAGGCATCCACTTCAAATGAAAGATCGCCTTGCTGCGAGCCTTGCACGACTTGGCGTTCTAGGTCGATGGTGAGCTTGAAGCTGGGGAAAGCGGCAGTTTCATCGAAGAGTTTGGCCACCGTGGCTTCGGGCAAGACGATGGGCAGCAGGCCATTTTTGAAGCAGTTGTTGAAGAAAATATCCGCGTAGCTCGGTGCAATCAGCGCGCGAAAGCCGTATTGCTCAATCGCCCACGGCGCGTGCTCGCGGCTTGAGCCGCAGCCGAAGTTTTTGCGTGCGAGCAGGATGCTCGCGCCAGAATAGCGCGGTTGGTTGAGCACGAAATCGGGGTTGGGTTTGCGGTCGGCCAGCTTGGAATAGGGCTCGCCCACGTCCAAAAAGCGATCTGCGTCAAACAAGTTTTCGCCAAAGCCGGCTTTGCTGATGCGCTTTAAGAATTGCTTCGGGATGATGGCGTCGGTATCGACGTTTTCACGGTCAATCGGAGCGACGAGGCCTTGGTGGATGGTGAATTTGTTCATGATGTCAGAAGGGATTTTTTTGAACGCAGAGGACGCGAAG
>JBJTSL010000325.1:0-3500 GCA_046076625.1 Allobrachymonas sp. | reverse complement strand
CGCTCCACCGCAGCCGCGATTGCCAGCTTCTGCTTTGGCGAGCGAGTGGCGATTTTGGATGGCAATGTCAAGCGTGTGCTCGCGCGGGTGCATGCTTTCGAGCATAACCTGGCGGTGGCCAAAAACGAAAAACTCCTCTGGCAACTCGCTACTGAGCTCTTGCCGACCAAGAATTTGAATGATCAGATGCCGCGCTACACCCAAGCCATCATGGACTTGGGTGCAACCGTCTGCACGCCGCGCCAACCTGCCTGCGATGCCTGCCCTATGGCCAGCATCTGCCATGCTAAGGCGCAGGGCAGGGTGCATGAATTGCCCCTGAAAATCAAAAAACTCAAGCGCAGCAGCCAGTCACTGTGGCTACTTCTGGCGCGCCGGGCCGATGGCGCCGTGCTGCTGCAAAAACGTCCCACGCCTGGTGTCTGGGCCGGTTTGCATTGTCTGCCTGCGTTTGACAGTGAAGAGGAGCTGCTGGCTCAACTCACAGCTCGGCAGCGAAACCAACTCATCGCTCAAGCGCCGCTCCTTCATGTACTCACCCATAAAGACTTGCATCTGCATGTGATGGAGCTCACTGGCCAGCCGAAAAATCTGGCTGGACAGTGGACGGCGGACACGCAGGCTGTGGGTTTGCCCGCGCCAATCAAAAAAATCCTTGGCTAACCGCTATCATCCCCGCATGACATCTTCTTCCCCCTCTGCTTCGGTTTCCCAGCCCTTGACGGGCTTTTCCTATTCCCGATCCACATTTGAAAACTTGGTGGATACCGCGCTGACCCATGCCAAAAAAATCGGCGCAACAGATGCCGCTGCCGAAGCCTCCGAAGGCTCAGGCCTGTCCGTCTCCGCACGCATGGGGCAGTTGGAAAACGTCGAGCGCAACCGCGATAAATCCTTGGGCGTCACCGTCTATGTCGGCAAGCGCCGTGGCAATGCCAGCACCTCCGATTTCTCCAATGCCGCGATTGAGCAAACCGTACAAGCGGCCTACGATATCGCGCGTTTCACCGCTGAAGACCCGGTGGCCGGCTTGCCTGATTTGCAAGATGTGGCCCAGCAGCAGCCCGAGTTGGATCTATTCCACCCTTGGCAAATCAGCAGCGACGAAGCGTTGCAACTCGCTTTGCGCTGCGAAGATGCCGCCCGCAAAACCAGCAAACGCATCACCAACAGCGAAGGCGCGGGCGTGTCTGCCCAGCAAAGCCATTTTTTCACCGCACATCTGCGCCAAGGCGAGATGGGCTTTCGTGGCGGCTATGCCTCTAGCCGCCATTCCATGAGCGTGGCTCCCATCGCCGGCAAAGGCGATGGCATGCAGCGCGATTATTGGTACAGCTCCGAGCGCAACGCGGCTGATTTGGCCAGCCCCGAAGCCGTAGGCCGTTATGCCGCCGAGCGCTCGCTCTCACGCCTGAACGCCCGCAAGATTGCCACCACTGAATGCCCGGTGCTGTTTGAATCACCCCTTGCTGCGGGTTTATTGGGTGGTTTCGTTCAGGCGGTGAGCGGCGGCGCGTTGTATCGTAAGAGCACTTTTTTGCTGGATTCCTTGGGCAAGCGCGTTTTCCCCAAGCATATTCAGATCGAGGAAGACCCGCATGTCAAAGGCGGCAAAGCCAGTGCCCCGTTTGACGAAGAAGGCGTGACCACGAAGGCGCGCAAAGTGGTCAAAGATGGCCGCGTCGAAGGCTACTTCCTCTCCACCTATTCCGCCCGCAAACTCGGCATGCGCACCACTGGCAACGCTGGCGGCTCGCACAACCTTACGCTCAGCTCCAAACTCACGCAAAGCCAAGACGATTTGGATGCGATGCTCAAAAAGCTCGGCACTGGCCTCTTTGTGATCGAGCTCATGGGCCAGGGCGTGAACTACGTGACCGGCGACTATTCACGCGGCGCTACAGGCTTCTGGGTAGAAAAAGGCCGCATCGCCTACCCCGTCCAAGAGATCACGATTGCTGGCAACCTCAAAGACATGTTCCAAGGCATCGAAGCAGTAGGCTCGGATGCCTACACCTTTGGCGGCAAGCGCACAGGCTCGGTATTGGTCAATCGCATGAAGGTGGCGGGTAGTTAGTCTGCCAGACCTCAATTTTGAGGCGTTTTTGGCAGTTCGCCGGCATGGAATCTGCGTGGAGTGCTATTATCTTTGTAGTATTCAGATTGCTGTTTCTCGCTGGCTTTTGTACGCTCGTACGGTGGCCGCGGTAGGAATGGTCGGCCAGCACCTCCGCGCTGGCTTTGTTGGCTCTTGGAGAGGGTGTGCGTCAACACCTTGATTGGCACGCGGGCTCTGTAGCGAGCGCGAATGGCCACACCGCCCATTCCTATCACGCCCACCGCACCCTGCGGCTTGGCTGGCGTTCTCAAAATTACGTTCGATAAAGCCAGAAACTACGGTATAAATTGGCTGACAGACTGCCGTGTTTCACGTTTCTTTTACAACTGTGTTTGAAATTGTTAAAACTAGTCTAAGTCAATGATTTAACTGAGCAATTTGAGGATTTACATGCCCAACTTATACCGCAGCGCCATTTTGTACCGCAGATTTTGCGGTATACATTACTACAAGGGCTTACCCATCGTTGTCAATAACTGGCGAACGCGAACTCAGCCGGGGTTCAATTGCGCAGCAGTTTAATCCCGGAATCTGACTCTCTCAAACGCTGATCACGATCTGATTTGTTGTCGTTGCCTGTTGAGCGCAAGGCATGTGGACGGCGAAACTACAAACGGTCATTGGTGCAAGTTACTCTTGCGGACCCTGATGAAAGACGCGCGCCGGGGGCTCCATTCGTTATTCGAGAATCAGCAAGATTTCTCAAGCTGTTGATCTCCTTGAGCTAAACGAGCATTCCCCAACGCAGGTCCAAACCTTTCACTCATCAACGACAAGTCATCACACGGTGATTTCTACAACTCCAATTTCTTATATTTCATCTACATCACGCAGGCATCGTAAATTCCTCCCCGCGCTGCAGCATCGCCCAGCACATTCGTGCATTCTTGGCGGCAATGGCTACCACTGCCTTCCAATAGCCTCTCCTCTCTTGTACGGAGACGGCCCAGCGGCTTAGCGGATCGCTCTTGTTCTTGGCCGCTGACAGCACTGCCTTGCCGCCCATGATGAGCAGGGTGCGCAGATAAGGGTCTCCGGCCTTGGTGATGCGACCTAGGCGCTGCTTGCCGCCCGAGCTGTACTGCCCCGGCACCAAACCCAGCCAGGCGCTGAAGCTGCGTCCACAGGCAAAGTCATGGCCTTTGCCCACGGTGGCGACGATGGCGCTGGCGGTGATGCTGCCCACACCGCCTAGGCGCATGAGTTGGCTGGCTTGGCTGTCTTCTTTGGCGGTTTGAGCGATGTATTTGTCGTATTGGCTGATGCGCTCGTCTAGATGCGTCAATTCACTGAGCATGTCGCCTACCACGGTGTTGCACCAGCCGGGCAAGTCTTCCAAGTGTTTGTGCGCTTCACGGCGAACCGTGGCGGCTTTGAGGGG
>JBJTSL010000324.1:0-12506 GCA_046076625.1 Allobrachymonas sp. | reverse complement strand
CAAAGGCCAAGAGAGCGAATTTATAGCGAACCACATCTTTCACCGGCATAAAATCTGCCTAGATTGCTATGGAGTCAATAGCAATTCAATTCACCACACCCACTTTGCGCAATCCCATTTTCTGCGCCAATGCCGTCATAGAGACCACCAAGGAGTACGGTGTGTTGGGCTCGGGTGTGATGTGAATCTCCGGCTGCTCTGGCAAGGCTGAGGCGGCAGAAAGGCGGGTGTCTAGAGTCGCCACATCGCTGATCAGCTCATCGTTCCAGCGCACAAAACCATTGGCGTCGATTTGCACGCGCACCAGCTCGGGCAGCGTATTGCTGTTCTTGGAAGGCATATCGAGCGGCACGGAATGCAGTTGCACGGGAATCGTGATGATGAGCATCACCAAAAGCACCAGCATGACATCAATCAGCGGCGTGGTGTTCATCTCCACCATGGGCTGCGCCTCGACGGATTCTGGCGTGGCGTTGTGCAGTTGAGAAGAGTAGAGTTTCATGGCCGCGCTTTCGTTGCGAGTACTGCGCGGTCTTGTGGGGATTGCTCGGTGAGCAGGCTTAACTGCGCCCAGCCCAGGCCTTGCGCCATGTCAATCACGGGGGCAACCGCAGAATAGGGCGCAGCACCGTCGGCTCGGATGTGCAGCTGCACGCGGGCCGTGTTGCTGCCCACCACGGAAAGCGCAGCGCTCAGGTCTTGCACACTGGCTGCGGGCGCATTGTTCAAAAACAGATTACCGCCCGCGTCAATGCTGATGATCACATAGTCGCCATGGGTGTCTTGCTGCTGCGCGGTTTGCACGGGCAGTTTCAGTTGCACGTTGGCACTGACCACAGGTACGGTCAGCAAAAAGATGATGAGTAATACCAGCATCACGTCCACCAAGGGCGTTGTGTTGATTTCAGCCAGCCAGCCGTCGTCGTCTTGGCCAGGGTTTTGCAGCGAGAGCGCCATTTATTGCTCTTCGGGATGCTTTTCTGTGGCCAGCAGAACGATATGCAGCTTGGCTCCAAAACTTCGCATGCTCTCTAGGGCGAGCTTGTTTTTGCGCAACAGCCAGTTGTAGCCAAACACTGCGGGCACGGCCACCGCCAGGCCAATCGCTGTCATGATGAGGGCCTCACCGACCGGGCCAGCCACACGCTCAATCGACGCTTGGCCGCTTGCGCCAATCTTGACGAGCGCTGAGTAAATCGCCCAAACCGTGCCGAACAGGCCCACGAAAGGGGCTGTTGATCCAATCGTGGCCAGCAGAGCCAAGCCTTCTTGCATGCGCGTTTGCACACGGGAGAGAGCGCTTTCGATGGCCCGGATCAGCCAGGTGTCGTAGTCCACGCGGGGTTTGAGCGCGGCATATTGCCGCACCGCATCTTCACTGGACTCATTGACGAACCTCAAGGGATTGTCGGCTGAGAGTTTGGCTAGGTTGTCGCCCACAGTGGTGATGTTGTCAAACGCGGCATGGGCGGCTTTGTTATAGGCCTCGGTTTTGCGCAGTTCGATGAATTTACGCACCATCACCGCCCAACTGGCGATGCTCATGATAACCAGCAGCAGCAGGCAGAGCTTGGCCACCCAATCACCTTGACTCCAGATGGCGGAGAGACCATAGGGGTTGGCCACTTGCTGCGCGGCTTGGTTGGCCGCCGCTGAAATGGTTTGCGTGGCTGTGCTGAGTTGTGTGGAGAGGGTTTGCGCGGAGGCAGATGAGATGAAGATCATTTGGCACATTTCCCTTCAAGGGTGCGTTTAAGAAGCGGGCCGATGTTCATCAGGCCTGCGGTGGTGGTGTCGTTGATTTTGTTTTCGCCGCCCTGGGCGGTCGCGTCTTTGCCGCAATCGAGGTTTTTGGCGCTGTCGATGGTCTCAGCCAAAGGGTCTCGCGGCGTGCGGCGCAGTTGTTCATTGGCCATTTCGGAGATGCTGCGGCGCGGCAAGGCAGTGGGCGGGGTATAGGGGAAGCTGCGCGCGGCAGGAGCTGCGGGGGCGGGAAGGGCCAGATTCAGAGGCGGGCGAGGGGTGGGGACGGCGGCTGCAGGCGTTGGCCCCACTGCGCCCGTTGTTCCTCCAGCGGCAGAGCCTGTGCCTGCGCCGCGATCACTGCCGCTGGGTGAGCCGGTGGCTGCCCCGGCGCTTGAGCCAGTGGAGGCACCTGTTGCCGCGCCGCTAGTTGCACCTGATGTTGGTCCCGTTGCCGCTCCCCCAGCAGGGCTCGCACCGGTTGTGCTCGACGCGGAATTGGCTGCGCCTGTATTGGGAGCGACAGAACCGGCTGGGGGAGCGCCAGCGGCAGCTGCGGCAGGGGCGCTCGATGGGGCGGGTGGTGCGGCTGGCGATGTGGCCCGCGTGGTGGCGGCAGGGCTTGGAGACGGCGCGGACGCAGGGGATGCCACGGTTGCTGGAGCGGCGGCAGGTGTTGGGCTAGGAGCAGGAGCGGGCGCAGCAGGAGGAACGCTTGCGGCTGCTGGGGCAGGTGCGGGCACAGGAGAGGACGCTGGCGCGACCGTCGGAGTGGCGGTAGCCGGCGTGGACGCAACGGTGGGACGCACCGGTGGCGGCATAGGCGCAGGCGGCGGCGGTACAGGGGCAGGTGGCGGTGGAACGGGCGCAGGTGGAGGGGGCACCGGGGCGGGGGGAGGAGGGATGGGCGCTGGAGGTGGCGGCACAGGCGCAGGTGGAGGTGGTACAGGTGCAGGTGGAGGTGGAACAGGTGGAGGTGGAACAGGTGCAGGTGGGGGCGGCACAGGAGCTGGCGGGGTCGGCGCAGGAATGGGCAGCGGGACGGGAGCCGGGGCTGGCGTTGGGGGAGTTGGAACGGGGGCTGGGGCCGGCAGCGGAGCGGGTGTGGGCGCTGGCACGGGTGTGGGCACTGCCTCCACCGGCGTCACGACCGCCTGAATCGGCTCTTCTTTCACGCGGATCGGCGTGTCCAGCGCAGCGCTGGCATTGACCGCCTCGCGCGGCCGCTCGGGTCGCGGCGTGGGCACGCGGGCACGCTTGCGCGAGGGCTTGAGTGCTGGCAGTTGGGCGGTGGTTTGCAGCGGCGTGCTTTGCTCGGCCGTCAAAGTGGGCAGGCTCAACTCCGTGCTAGCTTGCAAACTGCGGCGCGTGATGCCGCGCTGAGCCGGGACGGCTGGCACAGCAGGAACAGCCGGCGCGGCAGGCACAGCGGCAGGGTCAGCTCTGTTGTCAGAATCCGTTTTTTTGTCGGATTGGGTGGCTTGGGACAGCGACACCGGCCTAAAAATCTGCACCACGACCTGACTAATCACACGCTGTACTGGCCAAAACAGATTGATGAGCCACACCAGCGCAAGATGCGCCAGCACCACCGCCAGCCAGACCTCACGCCGGGAGCGCGATGCGGGGAGCTGGGCTTGAAACAGTTTGGCCATGGATTCGGTGGCCGTGATGTTCTCATAAATTAAAGGCTTTTCTGACGGATGAGCTGTATACAGTTGCAAAGCTTGCACCTCGTAAAATTGGGGTAATCACTGAGCCGCGTCGGCTCACATCGCTTTTGCCGCCCATGCTCACCACCTTTCACGGCAGCCGCGCCCTGCCTGCGCCTAAGACGGCGCAATTGCTGCGCTCCATCCAAGCTATTGCCCCTCAAGTAAGTGCCATCAGTTCACAGTGGGTGCATTGGGTGCAAACCTCGGGGCAAGCACTGGATGCTGCGACGCAAGACAAGTTGGCAGCGCTGCTGACCTACGGGCAAGCCTGCGAAAAGGCGGAAGAAGGCCAACTCATCGTCGTCATGCCACGCCTGGGCACGGTGTCGCCATGGGCATCGAAGGCAACTGATATTGCGCGAAACTGCGGATTTTCATTGAGGCGCGTAGAGCGCGTGATGCATCTGCGCCTTTCGTTGGAAAAATCCTTTCTCAAAAAATCCGCGCTCAGCGCCGAGCAACTGCAAGCGATCACCGCTCTCGTGCATGACCGCATGACGGAATCTGTCGCCTTCGAGCCCCAAGCCGCCGAGCAGCTCTTCAAAGATGTGGCCAGCAAGGCCATGGAAACAGTGGATGTGATCGGCCAAGGGCGTGCCGCTCTGGATCAAGCCAACAAGCAATTCGGCTTGGCTTTGGCAGAAGATGAAATTGTTTACTTGCTCGACGCTTTCACGACTCTGCGCCGCAACCCCACCGATGTCGAGCTCATGATGTTCGCGCAGGCCAACAGCGAGCATTGCCGCCACAAGATCTTCAACGCCCAGTTCACGATTGATGGTGTGGCGCAAGAGAAAAGCCTGTTCGGCATGATCCGCAACACCCACGCCCTCGCTCCGCAATACAGCGTTGTGGCCTACAGCGACAACGCCGCTGTCATGGAAGGCGGTTTGGCAGAGACTTTTTATGCCAAATTCCAAGAGAAAACGGCTGATTCCCGGCAAAAAATAAGCGTTTCTAGCTATCGAAAAGAGAGCAAACGACGTCATGTACTGATGAAGGTCGAAACCCATAACCACCCCACAGCCATCAGCCCCTTTCCCGGCGCGAGCACCGGTGCAGGCGGCGAAATCCGTGATGAAGGCGCCACAGGCCGGGGCGCACAACCCAAGGCCGGTTTGACGGGTTTTACAGTTTCGAGATTAAATGACTTGATCGGCAATTTCCCTGCCCACCTGGCCACGCCATGGCAAATCATGACCGAGGGGCCTTTGGGTGGAGCAGCCTTCAACAACGAATTCGGTCGCCCCAATCTCGCTGGCTATTTCAGAAGCTTTGAGCAAGACGTTGCTGGCACGCATTGGGGTTATCACAAGCCGATCATGATTGCCGGTGGCATTGGCACGATTGACGCGGATTTAACCCACAAGATCGAATTCCCCGCTGGCTCCCTGCTCATCCAGCTCGGCGGCCCCGGCATGCGTATCGGCATGGGTGGCAGCGCGGCCAGCTCCATGGCTTCGTGTGCAAATGCCGCGGAATTGGATTTTGATTCCGTGCAACGCGGCAACCCAGAGATCGAGCGCCGCGCGCAAGAGGTGATCAACCAATGCTGGCGTTTGGGTAAAAACAATCCGATCCTTGCGATTCATGATGTAGGCGCAGGCGGCCTGTCCAACGCCTTTCCCGAACTCGTCAACGACGCGGGCCGTGGCGCGATCTTTGATTTAAGTGCCATCCCGCTCGAAGAAACCGGCATGGCACCCAAAGAGATTTGGTGCAACGAAAGCCAAGAGCGCTATGTGATGGCGATTGCTGCTGAATCCTTGGGGCAATTCAAAGCCATCTGCGAACGCGAACGCAGCCCGTTTTCGGTCGTGGGCAAGGTGATTGATGCGCGGCAGCTTACCGTCGCAAACACCCCTTCCACCGCTCCCGCTGAGCTAGTCGAAGCCTCCCGTAGCCCTTCGATAAGCTCAGAGCAAGCAGATGGCGCAGCGGTGGATATGCCGATGAATGTGCTCCTGGGCAAGACGCCTAAGATGCATCGCGATGTGAAGACGCTTCAGCGTGAATTCAAGCCGATGGATTTAACTGGCCTGCCATTACAAGACGCAGTGATCCATGTTTTGAGCCACCCCACCGTGGCAAGCAAACGCTTTCTGATCACCATCGGCGACCGCACCGTGGGCGGCCTCACGCACCGCGATCAGATGGTGGGGCCTTGGCAAGTTCCCGTGGCCGATTGCGCGGTCACGCTGTCGGACTTTTCGGGCTTTGCCGGTGAGGCCTTCAGTATCGGAGAGCGCACGCCGCTGGCCATTTGGAATGCGGGCGCAGCGGCTCGCATGGCCGTGGCAGAAAGCATCACCAACTTGCTTTGCGCGCCGATTGAATTGCCGCGCGTCAAACTGTCCGCCAACTGGATGGCCGCTTGCGGCGAGCCGGGCGAAGATGTCAAGCTCTATGAAGCCGTCAAAGCCATTGGCATGGAGCTGTGCCCAGCGCTGGGTATCAGCATCCCTGTGGGCAAAGATTCGCTGTCCATGCGCTCACAGTGGAAAGACGCGCAAGGCGATCACAAAGTCGTTTCCCCTGTCTCCCCCATCATCAGCGCCTTCGTCTCGCTGCAAGATGTACGCGGCTCGTTCACGCCTCAACTCAATCGGGATGAAGCCGATACCACGCTGATCTTGATTGACCTCGGGCGCGGCAGCAAGCGGATGGCGGGTTCGGTGCTCTGCCAAGCCTTGAATCAAGAAGGCACCGAAGTGCCCGATTTGCACAGCGCCGAAGACCTGAAAAACCTGGTTGCAGCCATCAACGCCCTGCGCAGCCAACAGCAGATCTTGGCCTATCACGACAAAAGCGACGGCGGCCTGCTCGCTTGTGTGGCCGAGATGGCCTTTGCCGGCAATGTCGGTGTCGCGCTCAACATCGACATGCTGCTCACCGAAGGCGATGGCATCTCAGACAGTCGCGCGGAGTATGGCGATAGTAAAAACTGGGCCACGCAAGTGAGCGCCCGCCGCGAAGAGCTGGGCCTTAAAGCCCTCTTCAACGAAGAGCTGGGCGTGGTGATCCAAGTGCGCACCAGTGAGCGCAATGATGTGATGCAAACGCTGCGCGAGCACGGCCTCTCTGCCCACAGCCATTTCATCGGCAAGACCCGCCCTGAGCCTGCTGCGCTGCATGACGGCAAAGGCGAGCTCTCCATTTGGCGCGACACGAAAAAGGTGTTTTCCGCCAAGCTGCAAGACTTGCATCAAGTCTGGGACAGCGTGAGCTGGAAGATCGCCCAAGGTCGCGATAATCCTGCCTGCGCCGATGCGGAGCACGCAGCCGTGGGAAACCCGCAAGACCCTGGTCTGCACATTCACTTAAGTGAAAATTTCAGGAAAAAATTGCAGTTCCCCGTCATAGAATCTGCGCCGAATGCTATTCAATCAGGAGTGAACGCGCAAGCCTTCCAAGCCCCTGCCGTGCTCACCATCCGCCCCCGCGTCGCCATCCTGCGCGAGCAAGGTGTGAACTCCCACATCGAGATGGCCTACTGCTTCGATCACGCGGGTTTCGATGCCATCGACGTTCACATGACCGATCTGCAAACGGGCCGCGTGAACTTGCGTGACATGCAAGGCTTAGTCGCTTGCGGAGGCTTCAGCTACGGCGACACCCTAGGCGCAGGCATTGGCTGGGCACGCAGCATCACCTTTAACACCATGCTCCGCGAGCAATTCCAGGCCTTCTTCGCGAGAGACAACAGCTTCGGCCTAGGCGTTTGCAACGGCTGCCAAATGTTCGCCGAATTGGCGGACATAATCCCCGGTGCTCAAAGCTGGCCAAGGTTCAATCACAATGTGAGCGCCCGCTTCGAGGCGCGCCTGTCCATGGTCGAAGTGCTCGATTCCCCCAGCGTGTTCTTCAAAAACATGCAAGGCAGCCGCCTGCCCATCGCAGTCGCCCACGGCGAAGGCTTCGCCAATTTCAGCCCCGAAACAGGTGGACGGGGAGATGCCTCAGAAGTCATCTCCGCTATGCGCTTCATCGACAACCACGGCCACCCCACCGAACAATACCCGGCCAACCCCAATGGCAGCCCCGCCGGCCTCACTGCAGTCACCACCGCAGACGGTCGCTTCACAGCCATGATGCCCCACCCCGAGCGAGTCTTTCGCAATATTCAAATGAGCTGGAGTAATGCCGAAATCAGCTCCCACAGCCCGTGGATGCAAATGTGGCGCAATGCGCGTGAGTGGGTCAAGACTTAAGTTTTGAGGCTTTTCGAGCAGCTCGCCGGCATATTTATTGCGTACAGTGCTATTGAATTGATAGTTTCTGCCCGGTGGTATTCAATTGTTTGCGTATCCAATTCGGTGGGCAGGGGGGGGTGAAGTTGACGCCGACTCGAAATCTGTGGCATAATTTAAGGCTTCGCGCGAAACGTAGCTTGATTGGCAAATACCAATCGTGATGCAAATAGCGCAATCCGCCCCAAGCGAAGCGGGCGTTCTTCCTTGAAGAATGCTTGCAACGACGGGCCCAAGACTGCTTTCGAGTCTGCACATGGTGTGCAGGCTTTGAGAACAAGTTGGGAAAAATTTGACATGATCCAAACTGAATCTCGACTCGAGGTTGCTGACAACACGGGTGCCAAATCCGTGCTGTGCATTAAGGTGCTGGGTGGTTCCAAGCGCCGTTATGCCTCTGTTGGCGACGTCATTAAAGTGAGCATCAAAGAAGCTGCTCCACGTGGCCGCGTGAAAAAAGGCGAAATCTACAACGCTGTTGTGGTTCGCACGGCCAAGGGCATCCGTCGCGGTGACGGCTCGCTCGTGAAATTCGATGGCAACGCAGCCGTGTTGCTCAATGCCAAGCTGGAGCCCATCGGCACCCGCATTTTTGGTCCCGTGACCCGTGAACTCCGTACGGAAAAGTTCATGAAGATCGTGTCCTTGGCGCCCGAAGTCCTGTAAAGAGGCTCAGTATGAACAAACTTCGAACAGGCGACGAAATCATCGTCCTCGCAGGCCGTGATAAAGGCAAGCGTGGCAAGATCGTTTCGCGCAAAGACGATTCGCATCTGGTGATCGAGGGCATCAACCTCGTGAAAAAACACACCAAACCCAATCCCCTGAAAAACACCACTGGCGGCATTGTTGAAAAGGCCATGCCGATTCACCAGTCCAACGTGGCGATTTTCAACAGCGCATCCGGCAAGGCTGATCGCGTGGGCATCAAAGTAGAGGGCGACAAGAAGGTTCGCATCTATAAGTCCAGCGGCGCTGAGATCAAAGCAGCTTGAGGTACAACATGGCACGTTTCAAGCAACACTACTTCGATAAGGTCGCGCCCGAACTCATGAAAAAGTTCGGCTACAAATCCGTCATGGAAGTTCCGCGTATCACCAAAATCACCCTCAACATGGGCGTGGGTGAGGCAGTGGCTGACAAGAAAGTGATGGACAACGCAGTGGGCGACATGACTAAGATTGCTGGCCAAAAGCCGGTCGTCACCAAAGCACGCAAGGCGATTGCCGGATTCAAGATCCGCGAGCAATTGCCCATCGGCTGCATGGTGACCCTGCGCGGCGAGCACATGTATGAATTCCTTGATCGCTTCGTCACCGTGGCTTTGCCTCGAGTACGTGACTTCCGCGGTGTATCTGGCCGCGCCTTTGATGGCCGTGGCAACTACAACATCGGCGTGAAAGAGCAGATCATTTTTCCCGAGATCGAGTACGACAAAGTCGACGCCGTGCGTGGTCTCAACATCAGCATCACAACGACTGCGAAATCCGACGAAGAGTGCAAAGCCCTCCTCACTGGCTTCCGCTTTCCGTTCAAGAACTGATAAGGATTGAGAAACCATGGCTAAAGCAGCACTCATCCAGCGCGAACTCAAGCGCGAAAAATTGGCCGCCAAGTTTGCCAAGAAGTATGCCGAGTTGAAGGCAACCGCTTCTGACGTGAGCAAGTCGCGCGAAGAACAAATGGCCGCGCGCCTGGGCTTGAACAAGCTCCCCCGTAACGCCAATCCGAATCGCCAGCGCAACCGCTGCGAAATCACGGGCCGCCCCCGTGGCACATTCCGTCAGTTCGGTCTGGGCCGCGCCAAGGTGCGTGAAATGGCGTTTGCCGGTGAAATCCCCGGTATCACCAAAGCAAGCTGGTAATCGAGCGAAGGAATACAAACATGAGCATGAGTGATCCTATCGCCGACCTCTTGACGCGCATCCGCAATGCGCAAATGGTCGCCAAAACTTCTGTGTCGTTGCCCGCTTCCAAGTTGAAAGTGGCAATTGCCCAGGTGCTGAAAGACGAAGGCTACATTGACGGCTTCAAAGTGAATGCTGAAAGTGGCAAGTCTGAGCTTGAAATCGCCTTGAAATATTACGCTGGCCGCCCTGTCATTGAGCGCCTGGAGCGCGTAAGCCGCCCTGGTCTGCGCGTGTACAAAGGCAAGGGCAGCATTCCGCAAGTCATGAACGGCTTGGGCGTTGCCATCGTCACCACGCCGCAAGGCGTGATGACAGACCGCAAAGCCCGCGCCACCGGTGTCGGTGGCGAAGTGCTGTGCTACGTCGCTTAAACGGGAAGGAAAAGAACATGTCCCGCGTAGGAAAAATGCCCGTTACTGTCCCTGCTGGTGTCGAAGTCACCATCGGTGCAGATGCGATCAAAGTCAAAGGCTCCGGTGGCACGCTGTCCGTCGCAGCTCACGCTTTGGTGCAAGTCAAAAATGAAGCTGGCAAACTCAGCTTCACTCCCGCCGATGAGTCGCGCGAAGCCAATGCCATGAGTGGTACGCTGCGCCAGCTAGTCAACAACATGGTGGTCGGTGTGACCAAAGGCTTTGAGAAGAAGCTCAATCTCGTTGGTGTGGGCTACAAAGCTGCTGCCTCAGGTGCCAAGCTCAATTTAGCGGTGGGCTATTCTCATCCGGTCAACTTTGAAATGCCTGCCGGCATCACGGTTGCCACACCAGCTCCCACCGAAATCATCATCAAAGGCGCTGACCGTCAACGTGTCGGTCAGATCGCTGCTGAAATCCGGGCCGTGCGTCCCCCTGAGCCTTACAAGGGCAAAGGCATCCGTTATGCGGATGAAAAGATCACGATCAAGGAAACCAAGAAGAAATAAGGAGTGCAAACATGCTGAACAAAAAAGAACAGCGTTTGCGCCGTGCGCGTCAAACCCGCATCCGCATCGCCACCCAAGGCATCGCTCGCCTGTCGGTCAATCGTACCAACACGCACATCTATGCCCAAGTGATCTCCGGCGACGGCACGAAAGTGCTGGCCACTGCGTCTACCGCAGAAGCCGATGTGTCCAAAGCACTCGGTGGCAAGGGCAGCAATGCCGCAGCCGCTACTGCTGTAGGCAAGCGTATTGCTGAGAAAGCCAAGGCTGCCGGTGTTGACAAGGTTGCGTTTGACCGCGCTGGCTTTGCCTACCATGGCCGTGTCAAAGCGCTGGCAGATGCCGCGCGCGAAGCCGGTCTGCAGTTCTAAGCACGAGTTAAAGCGAGAAATTCATGGCTAAATTGCAAGCAAATACTCCCGCAGCAGGCCCAGAAGACGGCATGCGCGAAAAGATGATCGCGGTCAACCGCGTGACCAAGGTGGTCAAGGGTGGTCGTATCCTTGGCTTCGCAGCACTCACCGTGGTCGGTGATGGCGATGGCCGCGTGGGCATGGGCAAAGGCAAATCGAAAGAAGTGCCTGTGGCCGTGCAAAAAGCGATGGAACAAGCGCGCCGCGGCATGCTCAAGTGCTCTATCAAGAATGGCACGCTGCATCACCGCGTCTATGGAAAGCATGGCGCTTCCAATGTGATGATGTCTCCCGCTCCAAAGGGCACGGGCATTATCGCCGGTGGCCCGATGCGTGCGATTTTTGAAGTGGTGGGTATCACTGACATCGTGGCCAAGAGCCATGGTTCAACCAACCCTTACAACCTCGTGCGCGCCACACTCGATGCTTTGAAAAAATCCACTACGGCTGGCGAAGTCGCTGCCAAGCGTGGCAAGAGCGTCGAAGACCTGTTTGCTTGATTGGAAATCACCATGACAACACAAGCTAAAGTCAAAGTGCAACTCGTGCGTAGCCCGATCAGTTGCAAAGAATCCCATCGTGCCACTGTGCGTGGTTTGGGTCTGCGCAAACTCAATTCTGTTTCTGAGCTTGAAGACACGCCGGCAGTGCGCGGCATGATCAACAAGATCAGCTATTTGGTCAAGGTGCTCTGATGCAACTCAATACCATCTCTCCAGCAGACGGCGCTAAAAAAGCCCGTCGCCGCGTTGGTCGCGGCATCGGCTCGGGCCTCGGCAAGACCGCAGGCCGTGGTCATAAAGGTCAAAAGTCCCGTTCGGGTGGGTACCACAAAGTGGGCTTTGAAGGCGGTCAAATGCCTTTGCAGCGCCGCTTGCCCAAGCGTGGCTTCAAGTCACACAAATTGGCATTCAACGCCGAGATCACTTTGGCAACGCTTGAGAAACTGGGCGCATCCGAGGTGGATCTGCTTAGCTTGAAGCAAGCTGGCTTGGTGAGTGAAATGGCCAAAGTGGTCAAGGTCATCAAATCGGGCAGTTTGTCCAAAGCCGTGAAGCTTCAGGGTATTGGCGCTACTGCGGGCGCGAAAGCGGCGATTGAAGCTGCTGGTGGCTTCTTTGTCGAGTAATTTTTGATTCAAGGTTTTTTGTTTCGTGGCAACCAATCCCGCACAAATTGCAAAAACAGGTAAGTTCGGCGATCTGCGTCGTCGGCTGATCTTTTTGCTGTTGGCCCTGGTGGTGTACCGCATTGGTGCGCACATCCCCGTGCCTGGGATTGATCCTGCCCAACTCAAAGCCCTGTTCCAAGGTCAGCAAGGCGGTATCCTGAGTTTGTTCAATATGTTCTCAGGGGGCGCGCTTTCGCGCTTTACCGTGTTTGCTTTGGGTATCATGCCCTACATTTCTGCATCGATCATCATGCAGTTGCTCACCTATGTGGTGCCCACGTTCGAGCAGCTCAAGAAAGAGGGTGAGGCAGGCCGTCGCAATATCACGCAGTACACGCGCTATGGGACTTTGGGTTTGGCGATTTTCCAATCTTTAGGTATT
>JBJTSL010000323.1:0-2196 GCA_046076625.1 Allobrachymonas sp. | reverse complement strand
GTGGCCGATCAGGCCGAGGCGGGTGTATTCAAAGATGTGCCGAAAGAGGCGGTCAAACAGGGTGATTGGCAGGCTTATGCAGACGCGCTGTTGGCGGTGCGGCGAGCTTAGTGCGCAAGCGAAGCTGGGCAAGTTGCTAATATTTGCGGGCAGCATCCCACTTCCAACGGATTTGCATTTATTCTGTGTCCTATGACACCTGCGATCAATCTCGTTTGCACCCGCTGCACAGATGGCAATCATGCCGCTTTACAGCGTTGGTACAACGATCACGCCCAGCTCTTGATGGCTTGCCCGCTGCTTCAAAGCGCTGAATTGTTCCAAGCGAAGGCTGCCAATGCCTCGCTGGATTATTTCTGCCTGTATCACTTTGACAAGCTGAGTGATTTTGCGGCTTTTGATTCGGGCGATGTGATGGCGCAGGTGCGAGATTTGAGCAATGAGGCATTGGGGCGCAGCAGTATTGAAATCATCAAACGCACTCAATATGAGCGCGTGTTGAATAGAAACTGGGTGTCAGACCATTCGGGTTGGTATCAAGCGGTTTTGCTTGAATTGCTGGGCAGTGATCTGCCCACAACCCTGCGCTGGCTCAATGATGTGTTGTACAGAATGCATACCGAAAACGCGTTGCAGGCCGCACAAGTTTATGTTGCTCAGAACCAAGAGCAGATCGAGATGCTTGTGTTGTTTCAGTGTGCAGAGCAAGCTTTTCCATCAGATTGGCTGGATTGGCGCAGCCCCTACGCAGAACGCGGAAAAATCAACACCCTTTGGCAGGCCAAGGCGCAGCGCATCACCCAATGGCTTCGTTGAGCAAGCTGCTCATGATCGTCATGATAAAAATTCATGGGGAATAAGGCTTATGCCCATTCACACCTCGTTTTGCGCGGCACAATGAAGCTCTTGCTCGCTAACTGATATGCCACCCAATCCCCACACGCATCCACGCGAACTTCTCTTGTATGTTTATGAAGCGGCAGTGCGCCGCGCCTTGCCTTTGCTTAACATGGCCACGCATTTGCCCAAGCCTCCCACGAGCGGGCGCACGCTCGTGCTGGGCGCTGGTAAAGCGGGCGGTGCAATGGCTCAGGCAGTCGAAGCGTTGTGGCCACAAGACGCGCCACTCTCGGGCTTGGTAGTCACCCGCTATGACCACACACCGCCGCGCCCAGCAGGCTTGGCGAAGCGCATTGAAGTGGTGGAGGCCGCACACCCTGTGCCGGATGCGTCAGGATTGCAAGCCGCCCAGCGCATGCTTGAATTGACCCAAGGCCTCACCCCCGATGACCTTGTGCTGTGCTTGATTTCTGGCGGTGGCTCCGCCTTGCTTACCTTACCCGCTACGGGGCTGGCCTTTGAAGAGAAGCAACGCATCAACCAGGAGCTGCTGCACAGCGGTGCGAATATCGCGGAGATGAATTGTGTGCGCAAGCATCTCTCGCAAATCAAGGGTGGGCGCCTTGCCGCTGCCTGCGCGCCCGCTAGGGTCGTCACGCTCACCATCAGTGATGTGCCTGGCGATGACGTGAGTGTGATTGCCAGCGGGCCCACTGTGCCTGATGCCAGCACCTGTGTGGATGCTTTGGCGATTTTGCAGCGCTATGCAATCGCCGTGCCCGAAGCGATTGAAGCGCAATTGCAAAGTGGCGCGCTTGAAACCCCCAAACCCGGCGATGCGCGTTTCGCTGGCCATGAAGTGCATCTGATTGCCACACCTCAGCAATCACTCGAAGCCGCTGCTGGAGCCGCTCGTGCTGCCGGCCTTGAAGCATATATTTTGAGTGATGAGATTGAAGGTGAATCGCGCGAAGTCGGCAAGGTGCATGCGGCCATCGCAAGAGGAGTGGCTAGCGGCAAAGGCGCATTCAAAAAGCCCTGCGTCATCCTCTCAGGGGGCGAAACCACGGTTACGGTACGCAAACAGCCGCCAGGCACGCCCAAAGGCAGGGGAGGGCGCGCCGGCGAATTCTGCATGGGGCTGGCACTTGGGCTACAGGGTATGCCAGGTATCTACGGCCTTGCAGCGGATACGGATGGCATTGATGGCGTGGAGGCCAATGCCGGCGCCTTTGTCGCACCGGATACGCTGGCGCGTGCGCAGTCTCTGGGGATGAAGCTCGCTCACAGCTTGGATCGCAACGATGCGGTGGGATTCTTCGAACCCTTGAACGATTTGGTCGTGACTGGCCCGAC
>JBJTSL010000322.1:0-3447 GCA_046076625.1 Allobrachymonas sp. | reverse complement strand
AGGAGCAATTTGCGCAGATTTCAAGCCGGACAGCAGCCGATTCGGTTCCAAAATTCATCCTGATCCAAGACCGGGGACGCACTGAGCGTGTGGACTTGGCCGATGTGCTGTATTTCAAGGCCGAGCTAAAGTACGTGACCGTGCGCACTACGCAGCGCAGCTACATTTTGGACGGCTCTTTGACTGAGCTGGAGGTTCAGCATGGTGACGATTATTTGCGCATTCACCGCAATACCTTGGTTGCGCGCCGTGAAATGCGGGCTTTGGAGCGCTATGTGGGTGCGGCGGACGATGAAGAAGGTGAAGTACTCGAAGGATGGGCGGTGCGCCTGCGCCGCTGCGATGAGCCGCTGCTGGTATCGCGCCGCCAATTGGCCAGCGTGCGAGCGGTGATTGCTCAAACGTGAATAGCTGTTACGGGGCTCGCTGCTGCGATCACGCCACCACCCAAGCAGACTTCGCCGTCATACATCACAGCAGATTGACCGGGCGTCACGGCCCACTGTGCCTGAGCAAAGCTCAGTGAGAAGCCATCGCCCTGTGCCTTGAATTCGCAGGCCGCATCCGCTTGGCGGTAGCGTGACTTGTTGCCATAGCTGCCAGCCGAGGGAGGCTGCCCGGCACACCAGCTCACGTCATGGGCTTGCAGGGCGCTTGACAACAGCCAAGGATGCTCATGGCCTTGTACGACCCAGAGGGTGTTGTTTGCCATGTCTTTGCGAGCCACAAACCATGGCGCATGCTCACCGCCGCCCCTTGGCGCTCCTGCCTTTTTTACGCCACCAATGCCCAAACCTTGGCGCTGGCCGAGCGTGTAAAAACTCAGGCCCACATGTTGGCCTATCGTGCGACCTGTCATCTCAGAAAAACTTTTGCCCAGTTCCTGAACAACAGGTACCTTGATGGGGCCTGGCGCTTTGCTGATATAGCGGTTCAAAAACTCGCGGAAGGGGCGCTCGCCAATGAAGCAGATGCCTGTGGAATCTTTCTTTTTGGCATTGGGCAAACCGATTTCTGCGGCAATGCGGCGCACATCGGTTTTGTGCAGCTCGCCCACCGGGAACAGCGTTTTGGCCAACTGCGCTTGCGTCAAGCGATGCAGAAAATAGCTCTGGTCCTTGCTCGGATCGAGGCCTTTGAGCAGTTCATACAGCCCCGTCTGTTCGTTTAAACGAACTCGTGCGTAATGCCCAGTGGCAATTTTCTCAGCGCCCAAGCGCATCGCATGATCCAAAAAGCTTTTGAATTTGATCTCCGCGTTGCACAAAATATCAGGATTGGGTGTGCGCCCTGCTTGGTATTCGCGCAGGAATTCAGCGAATACGCGGTCACGATAATCCGCCGCGAAGTTCACATGCTCAATCTCAATACCCAACACATCGGCCACAGCTGCCGCATCCACAAAATCCACATTGCTGGAGCAGTATTCAGTGTCATCGTCATCTTCCCAATTCTTCATGAAGATGCCAATGACTTCGTGACCCTGCTTTTTGAGCAGATAGGCGGATACCGCAGAGTCCACCCCTCCGCTCAAACCGACCACAACACGATGTTTGTTGCTCATAGCTGAGATTTTAGGCGTGTAGCGGCTTTTTCAAGTCTGCAATGAAGCCATGGAGATGATGGGCGGCTGGGCTCAGGGCACGCCCGCGTTGCGTGATCAGTCCCAGCTCGCGTCGAACCACTGGAGCAGTCAGTGGGATGGCAAGGAGCACACCATGGCTTGGCATGGCCAACTGCGGCACAGCGGCTACCCCTAAGCCCGCCTCGACCAAGCCCAGCACGGTTTGCACATGGCGAGACTCAAAAACGGGCTCAGGGCGCTCCGCCAGCCCAGCCAACGCACGCTCGATCAACAAGCGATTGCCAGAACTCGTGCCCACGCTCCAACACGCGAGGGACTTGCGCAAGATGGGCATGGTGGGTGAGTATGGAGAGCATGCCTGCCTGTTCTTCTGGCAGGGCGCTGATGATGGCAGTCGTCATGATGGGTGGCTTATGCGCTTGGACGGATCTGCCATCATAGCGGCGCTGCATAATTGCCTGATGCACCAGCTCAACGAACTCGAAACCCCATGTCTGCTGCTCGATCCCGCGATCATGCAGCGCAACATCAAGCGCCTCAAAGAGCGCTTACAAACGCTTGGTGTGCGCAATCGGCCGCATCTGAAAACTGCTAAATCGGTAGAGGTAGCGCGCGTGATGATGGATTCACCCTCTGGGCCAGCGACCGTGTCCACCCTCAAAGAGGCGGATGAATTTGCAGCGGCAGGCGTCAAAGACATGCTGTATGCCGTATCCATCACGCCGAACAAATATGCGCACGTGAGCCGCTTGCGCGCTCAGGGCATCGATCTGTGTGTGGTGCTCGATAGCGTGGCTGCCGCGCAGCAATTGGCCGCGTATTGCGCCGCAAGTGGCGAGCGCTTTGCGGTGTTGATTGAGATTGACTCGGATGGTCACCGCAGTGGTGTGCGCACCGGGGATACCGTAATCGTGCAGATCGCACAGGCATTGCAAGCAGGGTGCGAGCTGCGCGGCGTGATGACGCATGCGGGTGCGTCCTACCAGTGTTACAGCACCGACGCAAAGCAAGCCATGGCTGAGCAAGAGCGCAGCGCCGCTGTGCGGTCGGCTCGGATGCTCCGCGCGGCGGGCTTCGCGGCGCCTGTGGTGAGTGTGGGTTCCACCCCAACAGCCTTGTTTGCCCAATCGCTTGAGGGCGTGACTGAAGTGCGATCTGGCGTTGCGGTATTTTTTGATTTGGTGATGGCTGGACTCAATGTTTGCAGTACGAGCGACATTGCCATCTCCGTGCTGACGAGCGTGATCGGTCATCAAAGGGAGAAGGGTTGGATCATCGTCGATGCTGGCTGGATGGCCATGAGCCGCGACCGTGGCACAGCAAGTCAGCCGGTGGATCAAGGCTATGGCTTGGTGTGTGATGCTCAGGGGCGGGTGATTGATGATCTGATCATGAGCAGTGCCAATCAGGAGCATGGCATTTTGTCGAACCGCGCTGGGTTTGCTGCCGCACTACCGGATTTGCCGGTGGGCAGCTTGGTGCGGATTTTGCCTAATCATGCGTGCGCCACCGGGGCTCAGCATGATGCGTATCGCGTGCTTTCGGCGAGCGGTGAGGCTGCGGACATCTGGCCTCGGTTTCGTGGCTGGTGATTGTTTGCTATTATTTAAATAGCAATCTGCGCAGATTCTATGCCGTTTAGTAGCCCAAAACGCCTTGAGTATACATCTCACAACCAACTCAGCTGCGTCGAAAACTTCGCTCTTGAGGTCGCAAAAAACGCGCGCACGTTGCGCACCTTCGCGTCTTGCGTGAACAAGCGCTGCGCCAGCGCGTGATAGGCGGGCATGTCCTGCACGCAGATGATCGCCACCATATCTGGGCCGGGGCTGGTGCGGTAACACTGCTGCACCGCAGCGTCT
>JBJTSL010000321.1:0-5528 GCA_046076625.1 Allobrachymonas sp. | reverse complement strand
TCTGCGCCCAATGCAACGATTCTTGCTGCAGTATTCACATCTTCCAACGTCGGCGCAAAGGCGGCGAGGATGGGGCGAACTTGCGCAGGATGAATGCTCCACATGCGGGTGTAGCCCAACTCTTGACTGGCCCTGACTGCTGCAGATTCGAGCGCGCTGGCGTCATTAAACTCGGTCACGACGCAATGGCTGGGCACTTTGCCATGCGCATGGCAAGCGGCAGAGATTTCCAATTTGGCGCGGGTGACCAGTGGATGCGTGAACTGGCCCTGTGCGGTCATGGCGCTGGCTGGAATGGCGCCCCCATGGCTGGAGACGAAATCCATCAGGCCGAAGCTGATGCTTTGCACGCGGGGGTGCGCGGCGATTTCGAAAGCTTTCGAGACCGCTGCGCTGGATTCGATCAACACATGGATCGGGAGCTTCTCGCCACCTGCGGAAGCAATGGCTTGGGCAGCGACATCGACATCTGCTGCGCTCTCCACTTTGGGGATCATCACATACGCGATGTGCGCTGCAGCACCACCGACGATGATGCGCACATCGTCAGCAAACGCTGCATGACCAATTGCATGGACACGAACGCCTAGACGTGGAAGTGGGCGATTGACTACGTTTTTAGTAGCACTCTGCGCAGATTCTATGTCGGCGAGTAGCACATTTAGCACTAAATGGGCGTGCTCAAGCTCCTGCCCAGCAGGAGCGCCGTCTTCGCAATCCAGCGTCACGTCCATCACGCAAGCGCCGAATTCTGAGATGAGCTCAGCTTGCAGCGCCAGAGATTTCTTCATGCGAGCTTCCACGCCGCAGTAATGATCGACCACAGGCAGGGTGTAAGCCGCTGCCTGAGAGCCGAGCAACACTTGGCGTGGATGCATGGGGACTGCCGCTTAAACCAAATGCGCCACGCCAGCCTGCTCGTCGGTCAGCTCTTTGAGCGTCGCGTTGATGCGTTCTTGGCTGAATGCGTCGATGGCCAAGCCCTCGACGATCTTGTATTCGCCACCTTCGCAGGTCACGGGGTAGCCAAACATCACGTCTTTGGGGATGCCGTATTCGCCGTTGGAGGGAATGCCCATGGTGACCCATTTGCCATTGGTGCCCAAGGCCCAATCGCGCATGTGGTCAATGGCTGCGTTGGCTGCCGATGCGGCTGAAGACAGGCCGCGTGCGGCGATGATGGCCGCGCCGCGCTTGCCCACGGTGGGCAAGAAGGTATTGGCATTCCACTCTTGGTCGTTGATCGCGTCTTTTACGGATTTACCGTTCACGCTGGCGAAACGATAGTCGGCATACATGGTGGGCGAGTGGTTGCCCCACACGCACAGCTTTTGAATATCGCCCACGGCCACGGACATCTTGGCAGCGATTTGCGAAGCGGCGCGATTGTGATCGAGGCGCAGCATGGCAGTGAAATTCTTGCGTGGCAGATCGGGGGCGCTCTTCATGGCGATATAGGCATTGGTGTTGGCGGGGTTGCCGACAACCAGCACTTTCACGTTGCGGCTTGCAACGGCGTTCAGAGCCTTGCCTTGCGCCGTGAAAATCGCGCCGTTGATCGAGAGCAGCTCGGCGCGCTCCATGCCGGGGCCGCGAGGGCGTGAGCCCACCAGCAAAGCGTAATCGGTGTCTTTGAACGCGGTCATGGGGTCAGAGTGCGCTTCCATGCCGGCGAGCAGGGGGAACGCGCAATCATCGAGTTCCATCATCACGCCCTTGAGCGCGTTTTGTGCTTTCTCATCGGGGATTTCAAGTAATTGCAAAATCACAGGCTGATCTTTACCCAGCATTTCGCCAGAGGCAATGCGGAACAACAGGGCATAGCCAATCTGGCCAGCAGCGCCGGTAACGGCTACGCGAACGGGTTTCTTGCTCATGGGAGACTCCTAGTTTGAAGATGAAAAAACGAAAACTGGGCGATGAAACGGCTGGGTCGCGTGCGGCTTCCAAGGCGTTGCAGCAAAGCCCTAGAGTTTACCCTCGAAACCGGCTCGATGGCGTTTTGTCTTATGTCTTATATAAGATAAACTCCCGAGAATACAAGATTGCACGACACCACCATGGCCATTTCCCCCGACGCACTTGATGCGCCTTCCTTCACTCCGCTCTACAGCCAGATCAAAACCCTGATCTTGCAGAGCCTGCAAGCGGGCGAGTGGAAGCCAGGCGAGGCCATTCCCAGCGAGATGGATTTGGCCGCGCGCTACCGTGTGAGCCAGGGCACGGTGCGTAAAGCGATTGATGAGCTGGCGGCGGAGAACTTGGTGAACCGCCGCCAAGGTAAGGGTACGTTTGTGGCGACGCATGAAGAGCAGCAGGTGCAATTCCGTTTTTTGAAGCTCGTGCCCGACAGCGGCGCGCCCGGCAGTGAGGGCCCAGCCGAGCGACAAATCCTAGAATGCAAAAAGAGCAGAGCCAGCGCAGAAATCGCCAAACTCCTTGGCCTGCGCACGGGGGATGCTGTGATTCAGGCACGCCGCCTTCTCGGCTTCAAGGGTGTGCCCACGATCTTGGAAGACATTTGGCTGCCCGCCGCTGCGTTCAAGGGGCTCACAGCCGAGCAACTGGCCAACTACCCCGGCCCTTCGTATGCGCTGTTTGAGACGGAATACAACGTGCGCATGCTCCGGGCTGATGAAAAAATCCGCGCTGTGCCGGCATCCGTAGAGCAAAGTGTGCTATTAAAAGTAGAGCAATCCACGCCCTTGCTTTTCGTCGAGCGCGTGGCCTTCACTTACCGCGACACACCGATGGAACTGCGCCGAGGCTATTACCGCACGGATACGCATCATTATTTCAATACCCTGAATTGACCGGTTTCATGTCTGGCAAACTGCGTCTATGCCAGACAAAAAGAAAGCCTCTTCTGAATTCAAAGGCAATAAATCTTATTTGCCGAGCAAGCCTTGCGTGGTTTGCGGCAAGGAGATGACTTGGCGAAAGGCTTGGGCGAAAAATTGGGAGGCGGTAAAGTATTGCTCGGAGGCTTGTCGCAGGGCAAAAACCACTTGATATATTGAATTTCGTATGAGTTCTATACGATTTAAAAAATAAAATAGAGGCTTGCTAACGAGGTAATCCTTTTCATGAGCCAAGTCACCAACACCGTTCGCTTTGTTCTCGATGGGCAAATTATTGAAGCCGAGGGCAAGCGCCGCACCACCACTGTCTTGGATTATTTGCGCGAGGGTTTGTGTCGCACCGGCACGAAAGAAGGCTGCGCGGAGGGCGATTGCGGGGCTTGTGTGGTGCTGGTGGGGCAACTGAACGGGCGTGGCGATGGTGTTGACTACGTGCCGGTGAACTCCTGCATGCAGCTTCTGCCCTCGCTCGATGGCAAATCGCTCAAAACGGTGGAAAGCCTGAAGAAGCCAGATGGCACACTGCACCCGATTCAGAAGGAAATGGTTGATTGCTTTGGCTCGCAATGCGGCTTTTGTACCCCGGGCATTGTGATGAGTTTGGCGGGTATGGTGCAAACCAATGCTTGCCCATCGCGTGCGCAGGTCAACGACGCTTTAAGCGGCAATCTTTGCCGCTGCACAGGTTACAAGCCGATCATTGATGCGACCTTGAAGGCTTGCCAGCGACCAGCGGCCGAATTGAAAATTGAAGATACGCAAGACGTGGCGTTGCTCAAAGAGATTGCGAGGGACAAGCAGCCTACGCTGGGGCTCGAAGGCCAGATCGTGATTCAGCCTGTGGTGCGCACGAAGAAGGGCAGCGAGTTTGTGTCGCCTAGCACGGTGGATGAGGTGGCCAAATATTTGAGTGACTATCCCCACGCCACGCTGCTTGCGGGCAGTACGGAAATTGGCTTGCAGGTCAATAAACAATTCGCGCGGCCTGCGAATATTTGCTATTTGGGCAATGTGGCTGAGCTGCTTGCCGTGAAAGAAACCTCTAGCTCTTGGATGATGGGTGCTGCTGTGCCGCTGGAGCAAGTGATGAATTTGGTCAGCAGCGCTTATCCCGATTTCGCCGAAGTGCTGCGCCGCTTTGGCTCGCCACCGATTCGCTCAACCGCGACTCTCGCTGGCAACATCGCCAATGGCTCGCCGATCGGTGACAGCATGCCTTGCTTGATGGCACTCGGCGCAACGCTGCATTTGCGCAAAGGCGATAAAAAGCACGTGGTGGCGCTGGATGCTTTCTACACCGGCATGAAGGCCAGCGTGTTGCAGGCGGGGGAGTTCATCACCGCGATTGAGCTGCCCACGCCCAAGGCCGGCAGTATCTTCAAAGCCCACAAAATCAGCAAACGCTTTGATCAGGACATCTCAGCCACTTGCGCGGCGATGAGTTTTGAAGTGGTCAACGGCAAGCTGAAAAATGTCAAACTCGCCTACAACGGCATGGCCCCCGCGCCTTGCCGCGCGCCCAAGATCGAGGCAGTGCTCGAAGGCAAATCGCCATTTGATGTGAAAGCCAGCGAGATTGATGCCGCGATCTCCGCCAGCTTCCCTGCGCGTGATGGTTTGAGAGCGACTTGGGGCTATCGCTCGCTGGTTGCACGCAATCTCGTGCTCGAATTTGTTGAATCTGCAACGCCCGCTATGAAGGAAGCTGCTTGATGAATGCTCCCACCACACTCAAAGAATTGCTCCCCGTCAACTTGGCAGAGCAGGGCACAAACCTCGTTCATGAATCCGCGCACTTGCATGTGACGGGCGAAGCGGTTTACACCGACGATGTTCCCGAGCTGCGCGGCACGCTGTATGCCGCGCTCATCACATCGCCCGTCGCGCATGGCGAGTTGATCGGCGAAGGCATTGACCGCGAAGCTATCCTCTCTCAGCATGGCGTGGTGGCTGTGTACACCGCCAAAGACATTCCCGGCGAAAACAACTGCGGCCCGATCATTCATGATGATCCGTTTCTCTCTGCGGGCAAGGTCGAGTTTTTAGGCCAAGCCGTTGCCGTGGTGGTAGCCACCGACATGCTCTACGCCCGTGAAGTCGCGAAAAAGGCAAAAGTCTTGGTCAAAGAGCTGCCCGCGATTCTCACGATTGAAGAAGCGCTGGCTGCGAACTCCTACATCATGCCGGCTAAAGCGATCACACGCGGCAAGCCCGCCGAGGCTATTGCCGCCGCGGCTCACAAGCTCAGCGGCTCCACCTATTGCGGCCAGCAAGAGCAGTTCTATCTCGAAGGCCAGATCACCTACGCCGTGCCGCGTGAAGATGGCCAGCTCACCTTGTATGTGAGCACGCAGCATCCTGATGGCAACCAGCGCGAAGCCGCTGCGGCGCTGAATTTGACGACCAAAGACGTGGAAGTGATTTGCCGCCGCATGGGCGGTGGCTTTGGCGGCAAAGAGGGCAATGCCTCGATTTTTTCGCAATCTGCCGCGCTCGCCGCACACAAACTGCAAAAGCCGGTGAAGCTGCGCGTTAACCGTGATGACGACATGATGATCACCGGCAAGCGCCATGATTTCCGCCATGATTACACTGTAGGTTTTGACGATGAAGGCCGCATCCTTGGCGTGGATTTCATGATTGCCAGCCGCTGCGGTTACTCGACGG
>JBJTSL010000320.1:0-3162 GCA_046076625.1 Allobrachymonas sp. | reverse complement strand
GGTATGGAACTTCAAAGTGACTTGCGCTTGCGCGAAGCTGGAATAGCCAGCACCACCGAGAGTGGCTGCGATACCTGTTTTGACTAGGCTACGACGTTGCATCATGATGAGCTCCTAGAAAAGATGATGTGATAGTAGGTGATCTTACGAATTTCGGTTGAGCGGATTTACCCTGAGGAAAGTTGTGAAACTGACTAAGTCTGCACAAATCGCAAAGCCCATAACGAAATCATCGGGAAAAACAAAACGAGCAAAGCCCGGATCGTGTCGGCCGCCAAAAAGGGCAACACGCCGCGGTAGCTCTCGGCAATCGGCACGGCATTGCCTTTATTTTTCGTCAAGCTGTTGACCACATACACATTCAGGCCCACCGGCGGCGCGAGCATGCCAAAGCCCACTGTCATCAGCACCATCACGCCGAACCAGATCGCGGTCATTTCCTTGCTCATGTCGAAATCCAGGCCCATGATCATCGGAAAGAAGATTGGGATGGTCAGCAAGATCATGGACAACTCGTCCATCACCGCGCCCAGCACCACATAAAACAACATGATGCAAGCGACCACCATCACCGGCGACAGCCCCCAGCTGCCCACCACTTCGGCAAGCTGACCGGGCACTTGCGTGAGCGCAAGCGCGGCGTTCATGATGTCCGCACCGAGGAAGATCAGGAAGATCATGGCCGAGCTTTCGGCTGTGGCGTAAAAACAGTTCTTGAACTTACCCCAATTCATTTCGCGCTTCAATAAAGATGCGATGAAGGTGCAGAATGCGCCAACTGCCGCTCCCTCGGTGGGGGTGAACAGCCCGCCATAGATGCCGCCAAACACGATGATGAAGATCACCGCAATCGGGCCGATGCCCGACATCGCCGTGGTCATGTTTTGCTTCGCCACTTCATCATGCTCTGGCGCGTGGCCGGGCACAAAGCGAACATACAGCGCAATCGCGATCATGTACATCAGCATTGCCAAAATGCCCGGCACCATCGCCGCCATGAAGAGCTTGGCGATGTTTTGCTCAGTGAGAATCGCGTAAATCACGAGGGGCACGGAGGGCGGAATCAGGATGCCCAGCGTGCCGCCGGCGGCCAGAGTGCCGGTGGTGAGTCGCCCAGAGTAGCCATGCTTGCGCATTTCATCGTAGGCCACATTGGTGATCGTGGCCGCTGTGGCCACGGATGAGCCGCAAATCGCGCCAAAAGCCGCACAGGCGAACACCGCAGCCATGGCGAGGCCGCCCTTAAAGCGCCCCATCACGCCTGCGGCAAAAGCAAATAGCGCCTTGCTGATGCCGCCTTGCGTGGCGAAATGCCCCATCAAGATGAACAGCGGGATGACCGACAAGTCGTAACTCGCAAAGCGCGCGTAGGCTTGGCTGTTCAGGAAGCTGGCCAAGGGCGCCCAGCCGCGCTGAATCAAATAACCCGTGACACCGGCCACAAACATGGAAATTGCAATCGGCACGCGCAGCGCCATCAGGCCGAGCATCACGCCGAAAATCAAAAGCGCAAGTTGGATGCCGCTCATGCTGCCAGCTCCGGGTTGGATGCGTCGGCCGCTTCACCAAAGCCACGAATCGCCTGCGCGAACGCAATCACCGCCGTAAGCGCCAAGCCGGACACGATGGCGCCGTAGACGATCCACTCGGGAAAGCCCAGCATCATGGTGCCGGAATTTGAGTTGTAGGCACTGATGCCGCCTAGGGTGGTACGCCACGTGAGCACAGCCATCACCACGGCGAGCACGAAAGCACCGGCACGGTCGAGCAGGCTTTGCGTAGCCTCGCTGGCCCTGGCGGTAAAGAAGTCCACAATGATGTTGCCCCGCTTGTATTGGCACCAAGGCAAGAACAGGCCGATGGCCGCGCCGCAAGCCGCGCCAGAGAGTTCAAAATCCCCCGTAATGGCTTTGCCCACCAGATCGCGCCCGAGTACGCTGGTAACGGTCATGAGCGTGATGAACACCATCAGCAAGCCCGCCAAAATGGCGCAGAACTTGGCCAATTGCCCCAGAATCTTCATGTGTGATCTCCTGTCCAGCATCAGATGCGCAGCATATTTACTATTAATTCAATAGCATACTATTCAGATTTTATGGCGGCGCACAGCTGATTTGTTTAAAAATGATCATGCAACGATCACACGCAGATCGGGCAAACCCGCCACCGCACCCACCATCAAATCGCCACTGACGACAGCGCCTACGCCCTCGGGTGTGCCGGTGTAGATCAAATCACCGGGCTGCAATTGCCAGGCTGCCGAGAGGTATTCAATCGTCTCGGCCACATTCCAAATCAGCTTAGCCACCGTGCTCTTTTGGCGGTGTGCTCCGTTCACCGTGAGCGATAGTTCGGCGTTGTTGATGTCACCCGCTTGCGCTACAGGCACGATCGGGCCAATCGGCGCGGAATGGTCAAAGCCTTTACCAATGCTCCAGGGGCGGCCTTGCTTTTTCATCTCGGTTTGCAGATCGCGACGCGTCATGTCGAGGCCAACGGCATAGCCGAAGATGTGCCCGGCTGCATCTGCCGCCTTGATGTTCTCGCCGCCAGTGCCAATGGCCACGACCAGCTCAATCTCGTGATGCAGATTCTTCGTCAGTGTTGGATAAGGCATGCTGCCCGTCTCCCCGGCATTCACGGCAAGAATGGCATTAGCCGGCTTCAAGAAGAAGAAGGGTGGCTCGCGGCCTGTGAAACCCATTTCCTTGGCATGGTCTTCATAGTTGCGACCTACGCAGTAAATGCGATTTACCGGGAAACGCTCAGCGCGACCGACGACGGGCACACTCACCGTGGCGGGAGGATTGAACACGTAGCTCATGGAACTAACCTTTCTTCCTTGTGAATGCCCAAAGCTTGCTGGATCGGGCGGTCTGAATAACTGAAGAGCACACAACCGTCATTTGAATTCAACCGCAGAGTGTGCCACGAGGGCACGACGAAATGGTCTCTTGCATACAAATCAAACGCATAGCTGCCATGATGCGATTCGATTAGCGCTTGGGCCCTGCCTTCAACCACGCTGAACACCGCACCATCGGTTTGGCGGTAGGGCAAACCTTTGAAACCCTGAGGCAAGAGCTGCATGAAGGTCTGCATCGTGGGCATGGGCGAGCCGCCGGTGAGAGGATTCGTATAGCGCAGCTTGAAGCCATCCCA
>JBJTSL010000319.1:0-2520 GCA_046076625.1 Allobrachymonas sp. | reverse complement strand
CGCAGTTTCTCGGCTAACGCGCTTTGGCCTAGGCAAACCATACAGATCAGCGGCCAGATCAAAGTAGTCACCCATCTTGAGCTGGGTGTGGTCGTTCACGTTATACGCCCGTTGCGACTTTCCACGCCACAGCGCGGCGATGCAAGCGCGGGCCAGGTCGTCCGCTTGGATGTGGTTGGTGTACACATCGTCTTGCGCATTCAACACGGGTGTGCCTTTCTCAAGCCGTGCACGCGGCGTGCCGCCCTCTCGGTCGTTGGCGTAAATGCCTGGAATGCGCAAGATGCAGGCGGTGAACCCTGCGCTGCGCGCCACCGATTTAATGTGCAGTTCGGCGTCCACCCGGCGATGCGCGCGCGGGGTGTGTGCGGCACAGGCGCGTGATTCATTTACCCATGCGCCAGCGCAGTCACCATACACACCGCTGGTTGATCCATAGACGAATTGCGCGGGGGGATTTCTGCGTCGCAATGCCGCCAGTAAATGCGCCGTGCGTGTGTCGCGCCACCATTGCAAAGCGTTGTCGTTAGGCGGTGGCGCAAGGTGCAGCACACGATGCGCGAGGCCTGCCAAGCGAGCAATGGTTTGCGGATGATCTAAATTGCCCAGCAAGGGCTCAATGCCTGCATCGCGCAATTGGCTGGCTCGCTCGGGTGTGCTGGTGAGCGCGATTTTGCGCACATGCGCAGGCAACTGCGCGGCCACGCGCAAGCCCACATCGCCGCAGCCCACAATCAAGACACGATGACGGCGGAATTTACGGGGCAATGCGCCCAAAGGGTTCTGGTTTGAAGGCACAATGTGAAGTCTGTTGTTGCTTGCAAATGCGTATTGTCCTATGTCGTTCCAAATCACCATCGAGCCCAGTGGTCGTCAGTTCGCCGTCAATCCTGATCAGTTTATTCTCGCCTCTGGCATCAGCCAAGGCATTGGTCTGCCTTATGGCTGCAAAGATGGCGCATGCGGCAGTTGCAAATGCAAAAAACTCTCTGGCTCTGTCGAGCATGGGCCGCATCAATCCAAAGCGCTCTCTGCTGAGGAAGAAGAAAGCGGCTACGTACTCACCTGCTGCGCCAAGCCGCTATCCGACGTAGTGCTTGAATCCAAGCAAGTCACTGAGGCTGGCGCATTCCCCATCAAGAAAATGCCCAGCCGCGTCATGGCTTTGGAGAAACTTTCGCACGATGTGATGCGCGTGAAGCTGCAATTGCCCGCCAACGATGTGGTGCAGTACCACGCTGGGCAGTATGTGGAATTTCTCTTGCGCGATGGATCTCGCCGCGCCTATTCCATGGGCAATGCGCCGCATACGCTCGACGCCGCAGCGCCGATGATTGAGCTGCACATTCGCCACATGAGCGGCGGCAAGTTTACAGACCACGTGTTTGGCGCCATGAAAGAAAAAGAAATCCTGCGTATCGAAGGGCCGTATGGCAGCTTCTTCCTGCGCAAGAGCGACAAGCCCATCGTCTTCCTTGCTTCGGGCACAGGCTTTGCACCGATCAAGGCGTTGATTGAACACATGCAATTCAAAAACATCACGCGCCCGGCCGTGCTCTACTGGGGTGGCCGCCGCCCGGCAGACTTGTATTTGGATGCATGGGTGAAAGAGCGCTGCGCCGAGATGCCGAATTTGCGTTATGTGCCCGTGGTATCAGATGCCTTGCCTGAAGATGGCTGGGCGGGCCGCACGGGCTTTGTGCATCGCGCAGTGCTGGAAGATGTGGCTGATATGAGCGGTCATCAGGTGTATGCCTGCGGCGCACCGATTGTGGTGGATTCTGCGCGTGAAGAATTTGTGGCGAAGAGCGGCTTGCCTACCGATGAGTTCTACGCCGACTCATTCACCACTGAAGCTGACAAAGCCAAGTCTGCCTGAGACAGCCCATGCCTGCTGTGCGCTTGCTTGACTCCATCACCGAGCTTCAAGCCAGTGATGAGGGTTGTATCGCGGTCAGCGGCTCGCATGGCGGCATCAGTTCGGCGCGGTTTGCAGCGGCTGCTCGCCCTTTACTTAGCGTGTTCAATGATGCTGGCATCGGTAAGGACGCGGCAGGAATCGCGGGCTTGGCTTGGCTGCAATCGCAAGGCCTAGCCGCCTGCACCGTCGCGCACACCAGCGCGTGCATTGGCGTGGCGCAAAGCACGTTGGATCACGGCATCGTCAGCCATGCCAATGATTTGGCAGCGGCGCTCGGCCTGCGCCTAGGGCAAACCTGTAAGGCAGCCGTGCAACAGATGCAGCACACTGACAGCACCTTCACCCCACCGAACGGAGACAGACGATGAGAGCACTTGCATCAACCTTATTAAGAAGAAATAGGCTGTTGGCCGGCATACAATCTGCTTGGAATGCTATTATTTTAGTAGCGACATTGATTTTATTTCAGCTTGGGCTGCACACGCCAGCGCATGCACAGGCTTGGCCGAGCAAGCCTGTGCGCATCGTGGTGCCGTTTGCGGCAGGCGGCACGACCGATATCCTAGCCCGTGCGTTGGCGCCCGAACTGCAAAAAGCGC
>JBJTSL010000318.1:0-8707 GCA_046076625.1 Allobrachymonas sp. | reverse complement strand
TTGCCTGCAATCAGCAGCACATCGCTCTGCTGCGCTTGTGTCACGGCATGCGAGATAGCCTGCGCACGCGCCAGTACAGCCTGAGCCCCGGCATTCGCAGGAAACCCCGCCATCACCTGTCCCACGATCAAGTCTGGCGGCTCATCGCGTGGGTTATCGCTGGTGACGATGATGTGATCCGCCGCCATCGCTGCTCGTGCCATCAGGGGCCGTTTGCTCGCATCGCGGTTGCCACCGCAGCCAAACACGCACCAGAGCTTGCCGCCGCGTGCGCGCGTCATCGGGCGAAGAGCGTCAAGCGCTTTTGCCAAAGCGTCTGGCGTGTGGGCATAGTCCACAAGCACCAGCGGCTGCCCCTCTTCAATCAGCATTTGCATGCGGCCCGGCACAGCGGTGCAGCGCCCCAATGCGGTGGCAGCATCCCTTAAGCTGATACCGACGCTACGCAGTGCACCCAACACACCCAGCGCATTGGCCACGTTGTACTCACCGATGCTCGGGCAGCGCACCAGCAGGCGGGCGCTGCCTTCATGCACATCAAAATGCATGCCCAGCTCGTCATAGCCCAGCCCCGAAGCATAGAGCGTCGCATCGGTACGCAACTGCGAAATCGTGGTGACTTGCAAACCGCGTTGCTGGGTTGACGAGACCAGCTCCAAGCCTTTGGGATCATCGATGTTGATCACTACAGCTTGCAACCCGGGCCAATCAAACAAGCTCTTCTTGGCCCGCCAATAAGCCTCCATGCTGCCGTGGTAGTCCAAATGGTCTTGCGTGAAGTTTGTGAAAATCGCTGTATGAATCCGCAAGCCGGCCATGCGATGTTCTGCCAAGCCAATGCTGGAGGCCTCAATGGCGCATGCTGTTGCGCCTGCTTGGCGCATACTGGTCAGCTCGGATTGCAGCATCACTGGGTCAGGCGTGGTCAAGCCGGTGTTGGCCATCGCACCTGGTATTCCAATGCCCAAAGTGCCCACTAGCCCACAAGAATATTGGCTAGAGTGCTCACTGCTTGTGAGCGTCTGCTTGCCGTTCAGAATGTTGATGGCCTGCGCGATCCACCAAGCTGTGGAGGTTTTGCCATTGGTTCCTGTCACGGCCAATATATCCAACGCATGCGAAGGATGAGCAAAATACGCAGCGGCAATATGCCCACTCGCAGCTTTGAGCCCTGAGTAGCTTGCAACGCGCTCATCGGCAAAACCAAAGCCGATCGCACCCTCGTGCTCCACCAAACAAGCAGTCGCGCCTGCCGCCAAACTCGCGGCCACATATTTCCTGCCATCTACTGCAGCGCCAGGCCATGCGATAAATCCATCACCCGCTTGAATTTTGCGGCTGTCCGTGTGCAGCGCGCCTTGCTTTACGCGCTCGCGCAGCCACGCTGCGGCGTCTTGGTGAGTGGAGAGCTGCCGCATCAGAACGACTCCTCTTCGGCGCGCACCACAATCTGCGGCTTGATGCTCATATCGGGTTGCACACCCAGCATGCGCAAGGTTTGCGCTACGGTTTCCGAAAACACGGGAGCAGCCACCTCGCCACCATAAAACTTGCCATTGCTGGGTTCATCGACCATCACCGCAACCACCACACGCGGCTTGTCAATCGGCGCCAGACCCACAAACCAAGCGCGGTATTTTTTGTCGGAATAGCCCTTGCCTTCTTGCTTGCGCGCTGTGCCGGTTTTACCGCCAACCGAGTAGCCCATGGTTTGCGCTTGGGGCGCAGTGCCACCCTGCGCGGTGGCCATTTGCAACATCTTGCGCACAGCTAGGGCATTCTTGTCGGACATGATGCGCTGCCCACCAATCGACTCGTCGGTTTTGACCAGCGTGACCGGAATCAATTCGCCATCACGCGCAAACACGCTGTAGGAGCGTGCCAGTTGAAACAGCGAAGCCGACAGACCATAGCCATAGCTCATCGTGGCCTGCTCAATCGGCCGCCAGGTTTTGTAAGCCCGCAGCTTGCCACTGACAACGCCAGGAAAAGGCAACTGAGGTTTCTGGCCAAAGCCGGCTTGCGTGTAGAACTCCCACATCTCGCGCGGTTCGGCTTTCATCGCCATCTTCACCGTGCCCACATTGCTGGATTTTTGGATGATTTCGTTCACGCTGAGCACACCATGCGGATGAGCATCCGTGATGGTGGCGCCTGCAACGGTGATGCGACCCGGCGCGGTTTCAATGCGGGTTTCGGGCGTCACCCATTTTTTCTCCAAAGCCATGGCCGCGATAAAAGGCTTCATGGTGGAGCCGGGCTCAAAAGTATCGGTGAGTGCTCGGTTGCGCATTTGCGCGGGTGATAGTTGTGCGCGATTGCCCGGCACATAGCTGGGATAGTTGGCAAGCGCTAGCACCTCGCCCGTCTGCACATCCAGCACCACCACGCTTCCCGCCTTGGCCTTGTGCTGAGACACCGCATCGCGCAGCTTTTGGTAGGCGAAAAACTGCACCTTGCTGTCAATCGAGAGTTGAATGTCTTTGCCATCGACAGGCGCTAAAGCATCGCCCACATCTTCCACCACGCGCCCCAAGCGGTCTTTGATGACGCGGCGCGTGCCGCTTTTGCCGGCCAGCTGGCTGTTGAAAGCCAATTCCACACCTTCTTGGCCTTTCTCATCGGTGTTGGTGAAGCCCACCACATGCGCAGCCGCCTCGCCCTCGGGATATTGGCGGCGGTATTCTTTACGGGTGTAAATGCCTTTGAGACCCAGCGCCGCAATCTGCTGCGCCACCGGCTCATCGATTTGACGCTTGAGCCACACGAAACTCTTGTCTTCATCAAGCCGCTTGCGCAGGTCGGGCAAAGGCATATCGAGTAATTTGGCCAGTTGCGTGAGTTTGACCTTGTCTTGCTCCACATCTTCAGGAATCGCCCACACGCTAGGCGCAGGCACGCTGGAGGCGAGGATCAAGCCATTGCGATCCAAAATGCGCCCCCGGTTGGCGGGTAACTCCAAAGTGCGCGAGAAGCGCACCTCGCCTTGGCGAATGAAAAAGTCGTTGTTGATCACCTGCACATAGGCGGCGCGCCCGGCCAAGCCCACAAAACCCAAAGCAATGGCGGCCACCACGAGTTTGCTGCGCCAGACTGGCGTTTTGCTGGCCAGCAGCGGGCTAGCGCTGCCAGAATAAGCTACGCTTTTTGCGCCCAATGGGTTGCCGCGCCAGCTCATGGGATGGCTCCAGGGGCCGTGCCTGGGGTCGTAGAACCTGCCTCGGCGGGCAGCTTCACGTATTGCGTGACGGCAGGTGTGGCAGGCCGCATTTGCAATTGGCTTTTGGCGATTTTTTCGATGCGCAGCGGCGTGGCTTGAGAGCGCTTATCCACCTCCAGCCGCTCGTGCTCAATCTCCAGCTTGCGAGACAGCGCCTGCGCCTTTTCTACCTCCACAAACACACGGCGCGACTGGTACTGCACTTGCACCAAATACATCGCGCTGGCCACTACAGCCACGACCAGCACCAGATTGAGCCTAAGCATGGGCCACCTGGGTGCTTGCATGGGTGCGCTGGGCCACGCGCATGATCGCGCTGCGCGAGCGTGGGTTCTTAGCCACCTCTTGTGCGCTGGGTTTAATGCGTTCAAGCGCTATTAATTTCATAGCTTCGCGTGAAGATTTCATGCCGGCGAACTGCCAATTTGGATCATTTCTATCGACTTTTTCCTTGGCATGCTGGGCAATGAACTGCTTGACGATGCGGTCTTCCAGGCTGTGAAACGAAATCACCACCAGGCGCCCGCCCGCTGCCAACACGCGCAGACACTCTTGCAAAGCGGCTTTGAGGTCATCCAGCTCGCGGTTGATGAAAATCCGAAACGCTTGGAAGCTGCGCGTGGCCGGATGCTGGCCACCTTCTCGCGTGCGCACCACGCTGGCAATGAGTGAAGCCAATTCCAGCGTGCGCTGCGGCGCATGGCCTGCTTTGACCTTGGCCACAATCGCTTTGGCAATTTGCCGAGCAAAGCGCTCTTCGCCCAGCTCTTTGATCACCTCTTCAATCTCTTTTTCAGAAGCCATCTCAAGCCACTGCGCCACGGTGATGCCGCGCGTGCTGTCCATGCGCATATCGAGCGGTCCATCGCGCACAAAGGAAAAGCCTCGCTCGGCTTGGTCAATTTGCGGGCTGCTCACGCCCAAATCCATCAAGATACCTTGTGCACTGCCGCTGGGCAAATCAGCGAGCCCCGTGAAACTTTCGTGGCGGATCGTCAAACGCGAATCGCCCATAGACTGCGCAGCCTCAATTGCGGCAGGGTCTTTGTCAAACGCTGTGACGCGGCCTGCAGCGCTCAGCTTGGACAGCAGCAGGCGGGTATGGCCGCCGCGCCCAAAAGTGGCGTCGATGTAATGGCCGTCTGCTGCTGTGAGGAGGGAATGAACTGCTTCCTGAAGCATGACGGTGGTGTGTTGCCCTTGAGCGGTTGTTTCCACCTGCGTCGCCTTCAAAAAACAAAATCTTTGAAGGCCTCGGCGCCTTGCGAGGAGCCTGCGCGCGCCAGATCGAGCGCCTCCTTGGCCTGATGCCGAGCCGGATGCCAGAGCTCAAAGAAATCCACCATGCCAAGCATCTTGACTTCGCCCTGCATATCCGCTGCTTCGCGCAACTCGGGGACGATCAGCACGCGCCCGGTGGCATCCATCTGCACCGGCTGGGCATGGCCAATGTACAGACGCTTCATCCATTGCTGGTTCATTGGCACATGCAGAAGCTTGGCGCTGAATCGCTCCCAAGCGCCCTGCGGAAACATCAGCAAACCGCCTTCATGGTTGCGCGTGATCACAAGTTGCCCTTGACATGCAGCAAGCAATTCATCGCGATGGCGCGTGGGCACAGCCATGCGGCCTTTAGCATCGAGACTCAGAGCGGAAGCGCCGGTGAACATGGGGTCAATAAAACAATGAGACAGGTGCTGTGACATGCGGCAAAAACGCGCTGCACCAAGAGGAAATTCCCCTCAAACACCACATTTCTGCACTTTTCACCACTGTATCAGCAATTCTACAGTTTCCCAAGCCCTAAGGCGTAAAAAATCCAATGAAATCAAGGCGTTTGCTATCAAAATACTTTATGAATTCAACCAGTATTTTGAAAAATTAACGAATCAAAACAAGCATTTAGGCATCAAATTGAAAGTGTATCCAACTCTCAGGCTTGCATCCCTTGCTCTAGAGTAGCCACCACTTCCCGCGCGAAATCGGCATAGCTGATGGGCCCACCAGGCCGCAGCCAAGTAAATGTCCAGTTGATCATGCCCATCAGCATCATGGTGAGCGCGGTTTGGTTGGCATCGGTCAGGCGCTGGGGATAAGCACGGCGCATAAAGCGTGTGAAAGCGCTGGCCACATCGCGTTGGCGCTGCACAATGATTTTTCGTTGCGAGGCTTTGCCACTTTGAGGTTCATCACTCAAAAATTTGGTGTCGTGCAGCAGCGCCACGTGGCGCGTGGCCGAGGTTTCGTATTCGGTCAGAAAGGCTTCAATCAAGGCATGCAGTGAAGCGCGGTCATCAAGCTTGCGGCGCTGGGCTTGCGCCTCGGTTTCCCCAATGAGCGCTAATAGGCGCTGCGTGTAACGATCGAGCAGGTCAAACAGCAGGGCTTCCTTGCTCTCGTAGTAGTGATAAATGCGTGCTTTGCTCGTGCCCAGCTTGGCCGCCACTTCCTGCATGCTGGCGGCGGGATAGCTCAGCTCGGCAAAGCAGCTCGCCGCCGCTTCCAAAATCTCGTCGCGCTTGAGGTGGTGATCTGCGGAGCGGGGGCGTGCCATTGTTTACTTTCTCAATAAGGATTGGCATAGCCCAGGGATTGCAAGAGCAGCACTTCCAGCGCCTCCATCTCCAGCGCATCGCGCTCGTTTGTTTCATGGTCGTAGCCCTGTGAATGCAACACACCGTGCACAATCAAATGCGCCCAATGCGCTTTCAAACCCTTGCCTTGCTCAGATGCTTCCCGCGCAATCACTGGGGCGCACAGCACGATGTCTGCCACCACAAAAGGCGTTTGCTGATAGTCGAAGGTGAGCACATTGGTGGCGTAGTCTTTTGCCTTGCCACGGTAGCCACGATTGAGCGCCCTACCCTCGGCAGAATCCACCACCCTCAGCGTGATCTGATCTGCCTCATGCGGCGCACGCAGCGCATGCCGCACCCAACGCCGTACGCGAGATTGCGTGAGCAAGCGCCTGGACGCCAGCGCCTCTGGTAAGTCATCGGAGAACTGTAAATCAATCATTTTTAAAGCTTTTTAGGCCGTACGCCGGCATAGAATCTGAGTAGAGTGCTATTTAATTAATAGTAAATACACCGCATTATCGCAAGCGCACGGCTGATTTGGATTGATCATACGCATCCACAATCCGCGCCACCAGTGGGTGGCGAACCACATCGCTGCTGGTGAGCCTTGAAAACGCAATGCCCGCCACGCCTTTGAGCACGCGCTCGGCATCGATCAGGCCACTCAATTGCCCATGTGGCAAATCAATCTGGCTCACATCCCCTGTGATCACCGCTTTGCTGCCAAAGCCCACGCGCGTGAGAAACATCTTCATTTGCTCCGGCGTGGTGTTCTGCACCTCGTCCAAAATCACAAAGCTGTGGTTCAGTGTGCGCCCTCGCATGAAGGCCAACGGCGCAATTTCCAGCAGACCGCGCTCGAAGGCTTTGTGCACCTTGTCTGCGCCCATCAAATCGTGCAGCGCGTCATACAAAGGCCGCAGATACGGATCAATCTTCTGCGCCAAATCGCCCGGCAAATACCCCAGCTTCTCCCCAGCCTCCACCGCAGGCCGCGTAAGCACGATGCGCTGCACGGCGCTGCGCTCCAGCGCATCCACTGCGCAGGCCACGGCCAAATAGGTCTTGCCTGTGCCTGCCGGGCCAATGCCAAAGCTGATGTCGTGCGCAGCCATGTGCTCCAGATACAGGGCTTGATTGGCCGAGCGCGCTTTGACCTGCCCGCGCCGAGATTGCAACACCGGGGTATCGGCGGCTTCGCTCACCTCCAAATCGCCCGCCACCATCATTTGCCAGACTTCAGGCGCAATCGCTTTGCCCGCAATTTCATAGGCCGCTTGCAGCAATTCAATGCAACGCTCGGCATCCTTCTTCGCGCCATTGACGCGAAAATCTTCGTGCTTATGAGCAATGTTCACATTCAGAGCCCCTTCCAAGCGGCGCAGGTGCTCATCGTTTGGCCCGCAGAGGTTGGCGAGCCGTTTGTTGTTCACGGGGATAAAACTATGGCGCAGAATCATGGTTGATGAAAATCCTTGATCGAATTGTCGCGCTTTTTGAAACCGGTTGGTCTGCCTCACCGCTGCGCAGGCAATTCGCGTGTGCTGCTGCGCTGCTGCTGGTAATGACGGGCTGGCCAGTCTGGTTCGCGCTTGCCGAACCGTCGCTGGGGCTGCGTTTTGTTCGTATGAGCAATGAAGCCCTGACGATTGAGCCCAGTTACTTTCAGACTAGATTACCGCCCGGCTGGGTGAGCGGCTTGAAGCTACAGGAAGCCCACATTGGCTCGGCAAAGCGACTACAGATCACTCCCCAAGAATTGCTGGAAACAGCCGGCATGGAAACATGCTATGAGCGACAAAACGCTTATCACGCCAGACACCGCGAAATTTGGCAAGCGTTGCAACAGGAGCATGTCACCGTACATGTACAGGGGCAGTCGTTTGAGATCCAACCCAGACCCAAGAGCCTGCTTGAACTGGATATGCGTTTTTGGTGGCCTTGGGCTTTGAGCAGCCTCTCTTTGGCTGTGGCTTTAGCGGTCTGGCTGTTCAGCCCCAATCGGCGCATTGCTGGTTGGCATTTGATCTCTGCCACTTCTTTTGCCTACATCATGGGCGTTGTGGCCAGCAGCTCAACGCGCCTGCTAAGCCTACCGCCCTCGTGGGAATTCTTGCTCAAAGCCACGCATTTGACAGGCTATCTTCAAAGCATTGGTTTTTGCATGATCCTCTGGCATTTCCCCAAGGCTTTGGGTTCAGTTCAGGCAACTAGGCGTTTGATCTTCGCACTTTTTGCATGGGTCGCAGTTTGGCTCACGATTGATTGGTTCGAGTGGGTCGACACCATCGCCGTGGGCTTTCGCTTACCGATGGTTGCCGCTGGCTTGGTGTACATCACACTTTTCACCTTGCAATGGCGGCAAGCGCGCGATCAGCCCTTGCAGCGCTCACAACTTAAATGGCTGATGCTGCTCTTCGGTTTGGCTTTTTCAGCAGTGCTGATCGCTTATGCGTATGCCATCCAAACCGATGTGCGGATTGACCTGCCGCAAGCCTATGGCTTTTCTTGGATGGCGATGATCTACGTGGGCCTGATTCCGCTGGCCACGCGCCTGAAAATGTTTGCCTTGGAGGCTTGGTGGGCGCGAGCCTGGGCTTGGCTACTGGGCGGCTTGCTGGTGGTGGCGGTCGATGTGGCCTTGCTGCTCATCTTTCGCATCTCGTCGCATCAGGCCTTGCTAATGTCGATGGCCTTGGCAGGCTGGGTTTATTTCCCCCTGCGCCAATGGCTATGGGAGCAATTGCTGGGCAATCAGCGCAAGCGGGTGCAGGATTTTTTGCCACAAGTCGTTCAATTGGTGTCCCTCAGCCAGCAATCGGGGGGCTAGCACAGGCTTCAACAGCAATGGCAGGGGCTATGGGAGGCGGTGTTTGCGCCGCGCCAGATCTCTGCCGCTGCGAACCCA
>JBJTSL010000317.1:0-2839 GCA_046076625.1 Allobrachymonas sp. | reverse complement strand
CAAGAACTTTGTCCGCTGTGCGGTGAAGGGCATGTGTCAACACACAGCGAGATGGTGGAAAACGAATACAAGGGACAGAAAGCCATGCTGCCTTTGATGTTCAAGCAATGCGATGCGTGCGGATCTGATTTTGCAGGCGCGGCAGAGAGCAAGCTTAATCGGCGCTCCTTGATGGCTTGGCGCAAGCAAATTGATGGTTTGCTGACGGGTGAGGAAATCACCGCACTGCGCAAGCAATACAAACTCACGCAGGAGCAGGCCGCCCGCTTGTTTGGCGGCGGGCCGGTGGCTTTCAGCAAGTATGAAAACGATGATGTATCGCAGTCAGAGGCGATGGATACGCTGCTGCGTTTGGTGCGGCGTAGCCACGAATCGTTTTGGGCGTTGGTGGATGAAAAGAATATGCGTGCTGAGTTCACGCAGACCAAGACCATGGTGCAAATGCAGACAAGCAATGTGGTGGCACTCGTTCGGCGAAACGGCGATGCTAATGCTTCGATATACAACCCACGTGAGTTTCGCAGGGTCACTCCAGGAGAGTTGGCATGCAATCCATGACGCCAAAACCTTTGCTGCGCAGTTTCAGGGCACTTGCTTTCCATGGCGAAAACCGTGGGGCGGCGACAGGCGCTGAGCTTGCAATTAGTTTGCAGCAAGATATTCAAGTGGGCTTGGCCGTACCTTCGATCAAAGGCGGGGCCTTGCAATGCATTGTGCTGATCAAGCTGCAGGCTAGTACGCCAAATGAAAAAGACATCAATGAGCAGATCAACGCCGTGGGTGAATATGAGGCGAAGTTTTTCTATGCCACTGATGTGCAGGAATCTACCGCGTCAGAGCTGATGGAGTCGGATGATTATCAGTATCTTCTCGTTGCTCAAGCCTTCCCACTGGCCATGACGCACTTCCGGCGCGAAATGCAATCAATGGGCTTGGATGCAAGGCAATTGCCGCTAGGCTTTCAATCGCAGACGCTGATTGCTGCTGAATAACGAGAAGCTTGCTGCGTCACGCGAGTTTGACGACCTTTTGGTCGATGGCTCCAAACACGCTCTGCCCATCCTTGCCCTTGATTTCAATGCGGATGCTGTCGCCGAATTTCATGTAAGCCGTGCTGGGTTTGCCGTCAAGAATGGTTTCAATCGCGCGTTTTTCGGCGATGCAGCTGTAGCCTTTGACCCATTCCTTTTTGCCGTCTTTCTCAATGGCGCGGTTGCTCACTGTGCCCGAGCCGACGATGCTGCCGGCGCGCACGTTGCGGGTTTTGCAGATGTGGGCGATGAGTTGGCCGAAGTGGAAGGTCATTTCTTGGCCTGCGTCGCACATGCCGACCGTGCGGCCGTTCCATTGGCTTTGAATGGTGAGGCTGAGTTTGCCGCCTGCCCAAGCGTCGCCCACTTCGTCCGGTGTGACAGCCACGGGGCTAAACGCAGTGGCGGGTTTGCTTTGGAAGAAGCCGAAACTTTTGGCGAGTTCGTCGGGAATCAGGTTGCGCAGGCTCCAGTCGTTGGCGATCATGAGGAGGCGCACGCCTTCGAGGGCTTGCGCAGGCGTGCTGCCCATTTTCACGTCGCCGGTGATGACGGCGACCTCGGCTTCAAAATCAATACCGAAGTCCTCTGACGGTACAGCGCTGTCGTCGCAAGGCCCCAAAAAATCATCGCTGCCGCCTTGGTACATCAGAGGCTCGGTGTAGTAATTGGCGGGCACTTCTGAGTTACGCGCCAGCCGCACGAGCTCCACATGGTTGATGTAAGCGCTGCTGTCCGCCCATTGGTAGGCGCGGGGCAGGGGCGCCATACATTGCTTCGGATCGAAGGGGAAAGCGTGGCGGGCTTTACCTTGATTCAGCGTGTCATAGAGGTCTTGCAACTGCGGGGAGATGAAGTTCCAGTCGTCCAGCGCTTGCTGCAGCTTGGCGGCGATGCCGGTTGCATAATGGGCAGTAGACAAATCACGGGACACAACAACCAATGCGCCGTCGCGGCTGCCGTCTTTGAGGGTGGCGAGTTTCATGGAGCAACCTTTGCGAATGAGGATGACAATTACGATAAGGTAAATTCGTTTACTATTGCGTAATTCTAACGCCTCTTCCCCTGCCCGCCATGCCCGCCCAAAAACCTGCTCTACGCCCATCATCTGCTGCGCCGCCCAAATCACAGGCCGGCATTCAATCCGTGGAGGTGGGCTTCGCCTTGCTCGATGCCTTGGGGCAAGCGCCGGGCGCGATGATGCTGCGCGATCTGGCGCTGGCCGCCGGCATGAGCCCAGCCAAAGCACACCGTTATCTGGTGAGTTACCAGCGCTTGGGGTTGGTGACGCAGGACGGCGCCAGCACGCGCTATGACCTAGGGCCCGCAGCGCTCAAGTTAGGGCTTGCTTCTCTGGAAAGGCTCGATGCAGTGCAATTAGCGCGTTCGCGCATGGATGATTTGATGGAGAAAATCGGCCACACGGTGGCGATTGCCGTGTGGGGCAACCATGGGCCAGTCATTGTGCATTGGCAAGAGCCTGCTCGCGCCGTGACGGTGAATCTGCGCTTGGGCGATGTCATGCCGCTTTTAGGCTCGGCCACGGGGCGTTGCTTTGCGGCGTTTGCCCCGCCCGCTCAGGTCCAGCCGTTGCTCGGGGCGGAAATGGCGCAGTTGGGCGCTTTGAAAACGGCTCGCACAGGCATGCCGCGCAATGAGAAACAAGTGCAAACCTTACTGCAAGAAACTCGCGAACAAGGCCTCGGCCGTGTGGTAGACACGCTTTTGCCCGGCATCAGCGGCTTGGCAGCGCCAGTCTGGGATGCGTCGGGGCGGGTTTGCCTGAGTTTGGTGAGCTTGGGTTCGAG
>JBJTSL010000316.1:0-5185 GCA_046076625.1 Allobrachymonas sp. | reverse complement strand
CCCGAGGCGATGTTCAGGCGCATGCCACGCGCGGCATCGCGGTCAAAACTTAGTGCGGTATTCGTCTCCGCAAAGTGATAGTGCGAGCCGACTTGAATCGGGCGCTCGCCCGTATTTTTGACAATCAACGTAATCGCGCGTCGCCCCACGTTGAGCGGGTACGAGCCTTCGTCGATGAACATTTCTCCGGGTGTCATAGCGCACTCACTTCTTGGAAAGCCAGAGTGCAACGGCGATCAGCACGCCCAGCGCTGCCAGACCTGCTACATCGCTGGTATGCCAGTGCGAGCCTGCAAAACCATGCCCTTCATGGGAAAAAGCATGAGTAGCCGGCATCAATACTGCGCAGAGTGCTATTATTTTTGTAGTCATTGATTTCATAGGTTGCCTCGTAAAGAATCATTGAATGGGCTGATGCACAGTGACTAGCTTCGTGCCATCAGGAAATGTGGCTTCGATTTGGATATCAGGGATCATCTCGGCGATGCCGTCCATCACATCAGCTTTGCTGAGCACACTGCGGCCTTCGCTCATGAGCTGCGCCTCGGTTTTGCCATCTCGCGCGCCTTCCATCACGGCAGCGCTGATGAAGGCAATGGCTTCGGGGTAGTTGAGTTTCAAGCCGCGCGCTTTGCGCCGTTCAGCCAGCAGTGCAGCGGTGAAGATGAGAAGTTTGTCTTTTTCGCGGGGGGTGAGTTCCATGCGTTCATTATCTGGGAAAGGCGCAGCTTTGCAAGCGAGCGAACCATCTTGGTGCATGCGCCATTTGGCGTAGCGAGGCGTGGTTTGAACCGGGCACAATGGCTGCATGACGCAAGCCGAGACAAGCCAGCCCCTGACTGCCGCCACTGTTGCCGTTGATGCTGGCGCGGTACAAAAAGTCATCAAAATTCGACGTGATTACAACAACTGGGTAGCGCGGGAGAGCATGGAGGACTACGCCCTACGCTTCACGCCACGGCGTTTCCGGCTCTGGTCAGAAATGAAGGTGGCGAATACGGCCTTTGGTGCAGCTTCGTTCTTGATTCTGGAAGCCGTGGGCGCAACCCTGCTTGTGCAATACGGCTTCATCAACGCGCTCTGGGCGATTTTGGCCACAGGCTTGATCATCTTTCTGGCGGGATTGCCGATCTCGGTCTATGCCGCGCGCTACGGGGTGGACATGGATTTGCTCACGCGCGGCGCAGGCTTTGGCTATATTGGCTCGACGATCACATCGCTGATTTACGCGACATTCACCTTTATCTTCTTCGCGCTGGAGGCGGCGGTGATGGCTTATGCGCTGGAGCTGGCTTTTGGCATTCCGCCAGCCTGGGGCTATTTGATCTGCGCCTTGGTGGTGATCCCGTTGGTGCTCTATGGCATCACCACCATCAGCCGCTTGCAGGTGTGGACGCAGCCGCTGTGGATCATTTTGTTGATTCTGCCCTTTATTTTTGTCTTCAACGCCTATCCCCAGATTGGCGCAGAGCTGTTCAGCTATGCCGGAGAAAGCGGAAAAGGTGGGCAATTCAATCTGCTTTTTTTTGGCGCGGGCATGACGGTGGGCGTCGCACTCATCACGCAAATGGGTGAGCAGGTGGATTATTTACGCTTCATGCCCGAAAAAACCCAAGAAAACCGCAAGACATGGTGGCTGGCCACACTGGTTGGCGGCCCCGGCTGGGTGATACCCGGTGTACTCAAAATGCTGGGTGGCTGCTTACTCGCGTATTTGGCCATCAGCTTGTCCGTGCCGGTGGATCGCGCGGTCGATCCTAATCAAATGTATCTCGCGGCCTACAACGCTGGCTTTGCCAACTATGGCTGGGCGGTAGCAATCACGATGATCTTTGTCGTCGTCTCGCAAATCAAAATCAATGTGACGAACGCCTATGCGGGCTCGCTGGCTTGGAGCAATTTCTTCTCGCGCTTGACACACAGCCATCCGGGGCGCGTGGTCTGGGTGGTGTTCAACATCATGATTGCTTTGGTGTTGATGGAGTTGAATGTCTTCAAGGCACTCGGTGAAGTGCTCGGCCTGTATTCCAACGTGGCCATTGCGTGGATGATGGCGGTGGTGGCGGATTTGGTGATCAACAAGCCGCTGGGCCTCTCGCCCAAAGGCATCGAGTTCAAGCGAGCGCATTTGTATGACATCAACCCGGTGGGGGTGGGCGCGATGGGGATTGCCTCGGTGCTGTCGGTGATGGCGTATCTGGGGGCGTTTGGTGCGATGGCGCAGGCGTTCTCCGCGCTGATTGCCTTGGTCACCGCGATGGTGTGTGCACCCTTGATTGCTTGGGTCACGAAAGGTAGGTATTACATTGCTCGCGAGAGCGAGTGGAGCGATGAGGCTTATCTCGGTAGGAAACTACAACCTGCAAGAGAGCGCATCTGCGTGATCTGCGAACGTGCCTACGAAGGCGAAGACATGGCGCATTGCCCCGCCTACCAAGGCAGCATTTGCAGCTTGTGTTGCACGCTGGATGCGCGCTGTGATGATCTGTGCAAGCCACAGGCCAAGTTATCCAGTCAATGGGCGGCAGTCTTGCAGCGCGTGTTGCCGCAAAGCATGTGGCCCCATATTCATTCAGGGCTGGGGCATTATTTGCTGCTCATGGCCATCGTCGCGCCGCTTCTGGCGGTGTTTTTTGGGTTGCTATATCGCCAGCAGTTTTCATTGTTCGCGGAGGGTGCGGATAACTTTGCGATGGAGTTGCAATCGGGCTATCTCAAAGCATTTCTTGCTCTGCTCTTGATTGCGGGCATCGTTTGCTGGTGGCTGGTGCTCGCCCACAAGAGCCGTAAGGTGGCGCAAGAAGAATCGAACCGGCAGACCGAAGCGCTGATGCGAGAGATTGAATCGCACAAAATCACCGATCAGCAATTGCAAGAAGCCAAGGAGCAGGCTGAGAGCGCGAATCTGGCCAAAAGCCGATATATCAGCGCCATCAGCCACGAGCTACGCACGCCGCTTAATTCCATTTTGGGCTACGCGCAATTGCTTGATGAAGATGCCGCCATGCCCGCCAAAACGCGCCAAGCGGTGACGGTGATCAAGCGTGGCGGCGATCATTTACTCTCGCTGATCGAAGGCACACTCGATCTTGCGCGTATCGAAGGCGGCAAGCTTACCCTTGATGTTAAGCCCGTCCATTGGCTAGACACCTTGGATGAGATCCGCAGTTTGTTCGCTTTGCAAACAGCAGAAAAGGGTTTGAGCTTTCAATTTGATGCGCCCGCGAATTTACCTCCCTTGGTGCGGGCTGATGCGAAGCGCTTGCGCCAAGTGCTGATTAATTTGCTGGGCAACGCGGTGAAGTTCACCTCTCAAGGCTCGGTTACCTTCCGGGTGCGGCATGCGCGGGAGATGGCCAGCTTCGAGATCATCGACACTGGGCCAGGCATGAGCGCAGAGGCGGTGCACAAAGTGTTTGAGCCTTTTGAGCGCGCAGGCAGCAGCGTGGGCACGAGTGGGGCGGGCTTGGGGCTGACCATTGCCAAGATGCTGGTGGATTTGATGGGCGGCGAGATCAGTGTGAGCACCGAGCTGGGCAAGGGCTCGACTTTTAAGGCACGTGTGTTTTTGCCTGAGGTGCGCGAAGGCGCGGCACAGCGCCTGGCAGCGCCACGCAAACGCCGTGTGGGCTATCAAGGTGAGCGTATCTGCATCCTTACCGTGGACAATGAAGAGGCCGATCGTGATGTGCTGATGCAGCGCCTGAATGCTTTGGGCTTTGTGATGCATCAAGCTTCTTCTGGCGAGCACTGTTTACAAATGCTGGCTGGCGGTTTGCAGCCGCAGATCATCTTTATGGACTTGGCCATGCCGGGGCTCGACGGTTGGCAAACTATTGCCGCGCTGCGCGCCGCTGGTTATCGAGAGCCGCATGTGGCCATCGTCTCCGCCAATGCGTTTGATAAAGCCTTGGATAACAACGTGGACATGACGGCCGCTGACTTTTTTGTGAAGCCTTTCGTGCTGGATGAGTTGCTCGATTGGATTGGCCAACGCCTAGGCGTGCTATGGATTGAGGAGCAATCTGCGCAGGAAACACGCCGGCAAAGTGCTCAAAACGTTCAAGAACTGGAAGAAAAAGTCATTTTCCCAGACCCGGCCGCACTCCAAGCCATGCTTGGCGCTGCGCGCTTGGGCTACTATCGTGGCATCAGTAGCCAGCTCGATGGCCTGACCGATGCCAAGTATCTTGCATTCGTGTCACGCATCCAAGCGTGGCTCAAAGCCTATCAATTCGACGTGATTGCTCAGTTTATTCAAACCGCTCTAGATGACCAGCTCTGACTTGCCCGAACAGATGACCGAGCAACCTGTCGTCTTGATCGTTGACGACGTGCCCGATAACGTGAGCCTGCTGCATGATGCTATGGAGCAGGCTGGCTACACGGTGCTCATCGCACTCGATGGCGCGAGCGCCTTGCAGCGCGCCGCCGAAGCTTTGCCTGATGTGATCTTGCTGGATGCCCGCATGCCCGGCATGGATGGCTTTGAAGTGGCCCGCCATCTCAAGCTGGATGCCGAGACCAACCATATCCCCATTATTTTCATGACTGGCTTGACCGAGACCGAGCACATCGAAGCCGCTCTCGCTGCAGGCGGTGTGGATTACGTCACCAAGCCTGTTAAACCTCGCGAAGTCATCGCCCGCATGCGCGTGCACTTGAATACCGCCCGCGCCCAGCGCCAAGCCCGCAACGCCCTCGATGCCTTTGGCTATGCCAGCATCACCGTGCGCTTGACCGATGGCAAACTCATGTGGCAAACGCCGCTGGCGCGCGAGCTGCTCATGCGTTACTTTGGCACGAGCGCACCAGAAACGCCCGAGAAAGTCTTGCTATGGGTGCGCCAGAGTGTGCAGCGCATGAGCGAAGCTGGGGCAAGCACGAACTTCGAGCCATCGAGACTCGTCATCGACAACGCAGACCGTCGCTTGAGCTTTCGCCTGCATCAGCAAACCGGAGACAACGACGCTGGCGGCGACTGGCTCATTGTCATGCGCGAGAGCAACGACACCACCATCATGGAAAGCATGAGCACCCAATTCAGCCTCACCGCCCGAGAAGCCGAAGTGCTCTACTGGGTCGTCAAAGGCAAAATCAACCGCGATATTGGCGACATCCTCGGCATCAGCGCCGCCACGGTGAAAAAGCACCTCGAGCGCATTCACGCCAAGATGGGCGTTGA
>JBJTSL010000315.1:0-8484 GCA_046076625.1 Allobrachymonas sp. | reverse complement strand
CTGTCACAGTGGCCAGTATAGTAAGTGGTTGATTACAAAAGATTTTTCTGAGAGCGAACTTTGGGTCACCGCTAAGTAGGCGGTATTTTTGCTGAAGGATTTCAGCAAAAAGTCAAGCGCTCATAACCCAGAGCTGGCTTTTTTTGGATCGATCGGCTCTTTAGCAACATCATTCGGATGCACTCAAATTGAGGCCTTGCTCTAGGCTTACACAGGTTTTTCCCGGATTGCATGCTAAGCTTTTGGCACTAGGATGCTTGTTTTGACTATAAGGAAACAGCATGGCCTCAAAACTCATACTTGATTATGTTTACGAGCACGAAACCAACCGTGCCAACCAGGTGTACTTGACGCAGCCGTTTGGTGGCGACAAAGTGGTGGACTACACATGGGGTCAGACCATGGATCAAGCACGTCGCATGGCAACCCATCTCAAAGCCCAAGGCTTTGCTCCGGGCTCGCGCATCGCGATTTTGTCGAAGAACTCTGCACATTTCATGTTGGCTGAGTTGGCCATATGGATGGCTGGCTACACCACCGTTGCAATCTTCCCCACCGAAGGCGCAGACACTGTGAACTATGTACTGACACATAGCGAAGCCAGCCTGCTCTTCGTCGGCAAGCTCGACACCTGGGATCAACAAAAAGGCGGCATCCCCGCAGGCTTACCCTGTATTGCATTGCCTTTGTCGCCGAAGACCAGCTATGAGACGTGGGACAGTATCGTCGCCAAAACGCAGCCCATCGCTGGCAAACCCGCACGTAAAGGCGAAGATCTGATGTTCATCATGTACACCTCGGGTTCGACTGGTACACCGAAGGGCGTGATGCACAGCTTTGAGCGAGGCTCGGCAGCATCTGAGGGCATTGTGGCCTATCAAGAAAAAGAGTTGGGCAAAGGTTTTGAATATCGAGTGCTCTCCTATTTGCCGCTTGCACACATCTTTGAACGCGCTTGGGTCGGTTGCAGCGGTTTTGTGATGGGCCGTGGCCGGATTTATTTTGCGGAATCGCTGGATACTTTCGTGCAAGACTTGCAGCGCGCCCGTCCCACGGTGTTCATTTCCGTACCACGCCTGTGGCTAAAATTCCAGCAAGGTGTGCTGGCCAAGATGCCTCAGAAGAAGTTGGATCGCCTGCTCGGCATCCCCATTCTCGGCGGCATCGTGAAGAAAAAGGTGCGCCAGAAGCTGGGCCTGAACGATGTGAAGATGGCCGGCTCAGGTTCTGCGCCTATTCCGCCCTCATTACTGGACTGGTATCGCCGCCTCGACCTGCATTTGGTAGAGGGCTATGGAATGACAGAAGACTTTGCGTTTTCCCATACCACCACCAAAACCCAGCAACTGCCCGGCCACGTCGGCATCACGTTCCCCGGTGTACAGCGCCGTTTGGACGAACAAGGCCAAGTGCTGATCAAATCGCCCGGCACCATGGTGGGCTACTACAAGCAGCCTGAGCTAGACAAGGAAGTGTTCACTGCCGATGGTTTCTTCCAAACCGGCGACAAGGGCGAGCTGTCCAAAGACGGCCAACTCAAGCTCACAGGCCGCACCAAGGAGCTGTTCAAAACCGCGAAGGGCAAATACGTAGCGCCAGCACCGATTGAGAATTTGATCAATGAAAGCGCCATGGTGGAGTTGTCCATGGTCTCTGGCATTGGCCAGAGTGCGGCTTATGCCTTGGTCGTGCCCGCTGAAGGCCTGCGTCCACAGCTCAAAGACCCGGCAGTGAAAGCTTCGTTTGAGGCGGAAATGAAATCGGTGCTGGACCGTGTGAACGCCAAAGTGGCCGATTACGAGCAACTGCGCATGATCGTGGTGGCCAAAGAGCCGTGGAGCATTGACAATGGCCAGCTCACGCCGACCATGAAAATCAAGCGTGCCAAGATCGAAGCCAATGTGGCCGGCGCGGTGGACAAATGGTATGAAACCAAAGGCGCGGTGATCTGGGCCTGAGAGTAAATCACACGACAGACTGTGGATACAGAAAACCGCCCCAGCAATGGGGCGTTTTTTTGAGTAAGGCCGATGCGCTAGTATATCACATCATCATATCATATGCTATTAAAAATATAGCAAACAATGTAGATTCTATGACGGCGAAGTGCTGGATTTACTCCAGAAAATAGGCAAGAAAAGGTCGTTGAGGCATGAAATCTGCGGCGCAGCACGCCGTTAAAATCAGGGTTATGCAATCTGTGAAAAAACAACTGCTTGCCGCATTGGCAGGCGAACTCGACAAACTCTCCAATGGCGCGGGCTCGCGGGCGGCGTTTGAATCGCCCAAAGTGGCCGAGCATGGCGACTTGGCCTGCACGGCGGCCATGCAATTGGCCAAGGCAGCTAAGAAGAATCCGCGCGAGCTCGCCACTGCCTTGTGCGACGCGCTCAAAGCCACGCCGGCTTTCGCGCAATGGGTGAGCAGTTTGGAGATTGCAGGGCCTGGCTTCATCAACATCCGGTTGAAGCCTGAAGCCAAGCAAGAAGTGGTGCGCGAAGTTTTGGCTCAGGGCGCAAGCTACGGCTTCCAAAGCCCTACAGGCCGCAAGATGATGGTGGAGTTCGTGAGCGCCAACCCAACTGGCCCACTGCATGTCGGTCATGGCCGGCAGGCCGCGCTGGGTGATGCGATTTGCAACCTTTGGGCCACGCAGGGCGAGCAGGTGCACCGCGAGTTTTATTACAACGATGCGGGTGTGCAGATCAACAATCTCGCGCTTTCAGCTCAATTGAGAGCGAAAGGCTACACGCCCGACAGCCCCGAATGGCCGAAGGGGGAGAATGTAGGCGTGTACAACGGCGAATACATCGCGGACATTGCACAAGATTTCCTGGCTAAAAAAACCGTGCAAGCTGACGACCGCAGCTATACCGCCAGTGGCGATACAGCGGATATAAACGGCCTGCGCGAATTTGCCGTGGCTTATTTGCGCCGCGAACAAGATTTGGATTTGCAGGCGTTTCGCTTGAAGTTTGACCATTACTATCTTGAATCTTCGCTCTACAGCTCAGGGCGCGTGGCGCAAGCGGTGGAACAACTCAAAGCCGCTGGCAAAACTTACGAGCAAGACGGCGCACTCTGGCTCAAAAGCACTGATTACGGCGACGACAAAGATCGTGTGATGAAGAAGAGCGATGGCACATACACCTATTTCGTGCCCGATGTAGCCTATCACCTCGCCAAGTGGGAGCGCGGCTTCACGCGCGTGGTCAACATCCAAGGGACGGATCATCATGGCACGATTGCGCGCGTGCGCGCTGGCCTGCAAGCCAGTGGCCAGGGCATTCCGCCCGGCTACCCGGATTATGTGCTGCACACCATGGTGCGCGTGATGCGCGGCAACCAAGAAATCAAGATCTCCAAGCGCACGGGCGGCTATGTCACGCTGCGCGATCTGATCACTTGGACATCGACTGATGCCGTGCGCTTTTTCCTACTCTCGCGCAAGCCTGATACTGAATATGTGTTCGACATTGATTTGGCAATTGCCAAAAACAACGATAACCCGGTTTACTACGTGCAATATGCGTATGCCCGCATCTGCTCCGTGCTGGCTGCGTGGGGCGAGAAAGAAGGCGGGCAACATAACAGCTTGCCGCAAGCGGACTTGAGTGCTCTGAACACGCCTCCCGCCCAGCAGCTCATGCTGCAACTGGCCAAATACCCCGAGATGCTCAGCGCCGCCGCACGTGACTTTGCACCGCATGACGTGACCTTCTATCTGCGTGACTTGGCTGCCGCCTACCATTCCTACTACGATGCCGAACGCATCTTGGTGGAGGATGAAAGCGTGAAAAAAGCCCGCTTAGCACTCGTCGCGGCCACAGCGCAGGTGCTGAAAAATGGCATGGCTGTGCTGGGTGTGAGCGCACCCGCTAAGATGTGAGGATGATATCGATGCCTGCCATTTCGCTACAACACTTGTCCTTCACTCGCCAGTCTTCACAGCGGGGCGGCCTGTTTCTGGGTTTGATCATCGGTGTGCTGCTCGGTTTAGGGGCGGCATTGGCGGTGGCGCTGTATGTGGCCAAAGTGCCCGTGCCGTTCATGAACAAGGGCGCAAACGCGAAAACCAGCGCTGAGCAAGAAGCTGCTGAGCAGCAGAAAAACAAAAACTGGGATCCCAATGCGCCGCTGTATGGCAAAAACCCCGCCAAGCCTGCGGCTTCCGGCGTGGTTGGCACAGCCACAGCCGCGCCACCCGAGGCATCTGCCTCTGCCGCGAAATCAGCGGCCTCAGCGCCGAAAACGGCTGCCTCGGCCGCCAAGCTTGGCAGTGCTGACCCCTTGGGCGACCTCGCCAAAGCCAAAGCTGCTACCGCAACGACTGGCACGACCACCGCAGCGACGGGCGGCGTCGATCCCTTCACCTATTTCGTCCAAGCCGGCGCATTCCGCACCCCCGAAGATGCTGAGGCGCAAAAAGCCAAGCTGAGCATGGCTGGTTTCCAGGCCAACATCACAGAGCGTGAGCAATCAGGGCGCACCGTGTTTCGCGTGCGCATTGGCCCATTGGACAAAAAAGAAGAAGCGGACAAGGCCAAAGAAAAATTGGATGCAGCTGGCTTCGAAACCGCCATTGTCCGCGTGCAACGCTGACAGCAAGCGGGGCCGCCGTGACATACTTGGCAGGAACTTTGTCTTCGCAGCAGCGCTCATGAGCGTTATTGAAGAATAATCCTACCCATCGGGCGCTTGGCTCGGTATCCTTTTGGAGCGTTTCCCATGATTCGTCGTGACCTGATCAAATCTTCTGGCGTGGCCGCCGCCGCATCGTGCCTGCCCTTGCTGGCTCAGGCGCAGCCAGCACGTAACTACCAAGAAGGCCAGGATTACATTGCGCTCGATAAGCGCGTGCCCACCGAGGGCAAGGGCGTGGTCGAGGTGATCGAGTTCTTCTGGTACAACTGCCCGCATTGCAATGCCTTTGAGCCGATGTTGGAGAAATGGGCGTCACAGTTACCCAAAGATATCGTGCTGCGTCGCATGCCGGTGGCCTTCCGCGATGAGTTTGTGCCCCAGCAGCGCTTGTTCTATGCGCTGGAAGCCATGAACAAACTCGACGATTTGCACAAGAAAGTGTTTTACGCGATTCACGTGGAGAAGAAGAGGCTCGATGCCCAAGCCGCCATCAGCGAATGGGTGGCCGCCAATGGGGTGGACAAAGCCAAGTTCGACGAGTTGTACAACTCATTCAGCGTGCAAACCAAGGCGCGCCGCGCCGCCCAGTTGCAAAACGACTACCGCGTGGGCGGCGTGCCCGCCTTGGGCATCGCTGGCCGTTTCTATACGGATGGTGCGCTGGCTCAGAGCATGGGCCGCGCCTTGCAAATCACTGATTGGTTGATTGGGGAAGTCAAAAAAGGCCGTTAATAGCTTGCCCTGCTGCCACAAACAAAGCGAACTTCGGTTCGCTTTGTGCATTTGGGCTGGGTCTTGAGGCTTGGTTTGAGCTAATTTCATGTGCAACCTGTACAGCGGGCGGTATCATCCCTATCCGCCTTCCTTCTGCCATGAATTTCGTACCGCCATCCTCCTTGCCAGTCGGCATCCACATCAGTGATATCGAGTCGGCCATTAACTATTGGCGCTTGAAGAGCCCCTCGCCCGATGGTGTGACGCTGGCCGCTCCTCTCAGAGCACTGGCCGAGGTGTATGCCTTGTTGGTGTTTCATCGGCAAGAGCGCGCCAGTGAATTGTCGATGCCAAAAAAGGCGCTGGATGCTTGGCTGGCATGGTACGAGAGCACGCCCGATACCCCTTGCATTGCGATTTGCTCCACCAGTCAGGGTGACCCTGCATGCAAGGGCTGTGGCCGCAGCTTCGATGAGGTTCAGCGCTGGCCCGAGATGAGCCCAGCAGCCAAGCGCGAGACCTGGTTGCGCATCACCGCCGAGGGCACTGCTTGGCGATTTAACCGCTATGCCGAGCGTGCCGCCGAGGCACGCGAACATGCCGCCTTTGCATCAACGCCTCTGCTTCTGTGATGGATATCTACCATGATTGATGCTGTTGTACTCTTTTTTATACTGGGCGTATTGGCTCGCTTGGGCAAAAGCGACCTGAAGCTGCCGCAGGCCTTGTATGAAGCGCTGTCGGTGTATTTGCTGTTGGCGATTGGCCTCAAAGGCGGCATCGAATTGCACAAGCAGAGCCTGGCTGCCGTGCTGCCGCAAATTTTGGCCTGCATGGCGCTCGGCGGCCTGATTCCTGTGCTGATGACACCTGCGCTTAAGCGACTGGGCTTCTCGGGGGTGGACAGTGCCGTGCTGGCGGCGCATTACGGCTCGGTCAGTGTAGTGACGTATGCGGTGGCCTCCAGCTATTTGCAGCGGCAGGGCATTGCATTTGAGGCGCATGCAGCGCTGTGGGTCGCGGTGATGGAAGCGCCGGGAATTGTGGCGGGGGTGTTTTTGGCGCGGCGCGAACTCAATCGCACCAAGGCGCAGGATGGCAAGTCGGCGGAGGCCAAAAGCAATTGGCGGGAGCTGGCGCATGAGGTGCTATTTGGCAAATCCGTGCTGTTGCTGGTGGGCGGCCTGGCCATTGGTGCTTTCATGGGCGAAGTGGGGTTGAAGCCGATTGCCCCGCTCTTCACCGATCTGTTCAAGGGTGTGCTCGCTTTGTTCTTACTGGAGCTGGGGTTGGTGGCAGGAGCGCAGTTGCCTGAAGTCAAGCGCTATGGGCTGAGGCTGTTGGCCGTGGGCATGGTCTCGCCGCTCCTGCTCTCGGTGCTGGGGGCTGCAGTAGGCAAATTGCTCGGCTTGTCTGCCGGCGGCATCGCCATACTCGCCACTCTGGCGGCCAGCGCCAGCTACATCGCCGCGCCCACGGCGATGCGCATGGCCGTGCCGCAGGGTAATGCTGGCCTTTCGATTGCCGCCGCTTTGGGCATCAGTTTTCCTTTCAACATCGTCATTGGTGTGCCGCTTTATACATGGTTGGCCAAGCAAATTTCGTGAGGTGAAATAGTGAACAAACACCCCAAAAAACTCCTCGTGATCTTCGCCGAAGCGGCGCTAGAAAAACGCTTGGTACAAGACGCCAAAAAATTCGGTGCACATGGCTATACGATTTGGGATGTACGCGGCGGCTCAGATCGCGGCACACATGCTGGTGCGTGGGACAACGACCGCACCATCGAGATGAAAACCATCTGCAGCCCCGAAGTGGCCGATGCGCTCGCTGCGCATGTGTTGGCAGAGTACGCCGTAGATTTCGGGCTCACGCTGTATTTTGCCGATGTTCAGGTGCTGCGCAGTGAGAAGTTTTGATACTCCTTTATTGATAGCAAACTACGTAGAATTGATGCCGGTGATCAGTTACTTTTGATCAAAACTCGAGGAAATCATGTCTCTTCAGCTCTATTTCGCACCCGGCGCCTGCTCCTTCGTGCCCCATGTGTTGCTCGAAGCCGCAGGTGCGGCGTTTGAACCCAAAATGATCAAGCTGCACAAAGGCGAGCAGTATGGCGAGGAATATAGAGCCCTCAATCCGAGGTCTCAAGTGCCCCTGTTGGTTGCCGATGGCCAAGCCATCACCCAAATCGTCGCTATTTCCACATTCATCGCTGAGAGCTTTCCCGCTGCGAATTTCCTGCCCAGAGACCCGCTGCAAAAAGCGCGGTTTCTGCAAACCTTGGCATGGATGAACAACTCCGTGCATCCCAGCTTCACCCATATCTTCATGCCGCACAAATACACGGCAGATAAAGCGGCGCAAACCGCACTCAAATCACACAACACTCAGCTTTTTGCCGAGCAATTACAAGAGATTGATACGATGGTGAGCCAGGCCAAGGCGCAAGGCCAATACTTGGCTGCAAGTTTGGGCCATGATCATCTCACCGCCCTTGATGCTTACGCCCTCACCCTCACCCGCTGGGGCTCGATGGCCGGCATTGACCCCACGCAATTCAAACATTCTTGGGAACACATCCAAACGCTTGCTGCCCTCCCTGCCGTGGCAAAAGTGATAGAGCGTGAGCGCTTGCAGCTCAATCTCATGCAGTCAAGCTAAACCATGCAACTCGCAGCCGCCCAGCTTCAGCAGCATTTACAAAAAGGCCTCAAAAGCCTGTACACCTTGCATGGCGATGAGGCTTTGTTGACCCAAGAAGCAGCAGATTGCATTCGCGCCGCTGCACGAGCGCAAGGCTACACGGAGCGCGTGGTGCATACCGTGGCGGGCGCACATTTCGATTGGAGCGAAGTGCTGGCCGCTGGCGGCTCCATGAGTTTGTTTGGCGACAAGCAAATCGTGGAAGTACGTATTCCCAGTGGCAAACCAGGCAAAGAAGGTAGCTCGGCGATTCAGCAGATGGCAGAGCAATCGCAGGGCAATGATGGTGTGCTCACGATCTTCATTCTGCCCAAGCTGGACAAAATGAGCAAAACCGGAGCGTGGTTCAGCGCGCTGGATAGCTTTGGTGTCACGATGGAAGTGCAGGAGATTGACCGCCGCGCTCTCGCCCCTTGGCTC
>JBJTSL010000314.1:0-6830 GCA_046076625.1 Allobrachymonas sp. | reverse complement strand
TTTTGAAGTTGGCACATCCACTATCACAGACACCCGTGAAGCCCAAGCGCGCTTTGATCTGGTGATTGCCCAAGAAATCGCGGCCGAAAATGATTTGCGCGTCAAGCGCATCGCCTTGGATCAACTCGTGGGTAAACCCGGTACGGCCCCCAAAGCACTTGCCCTGCCCGCCAAGCTGCCTGATGTGCTACCTGCCGATGTGAACCTCTGGGTCACGCAATCGCAGGAGCAACATCCGAGCATCAAAGCCGCACAAATCGCGCTCGATGTCGCCAAGCTCGAAACTGAAAAAGCACAAGCCGGACACAAGCCTACACTGGATGCCACGCTGTCGTACAACGTGACACACAACACCAATGGCTCGGCCAGCTCTGGCCTGAACAGCCGCACCAACAATGCCACCCTTGGCCTGGCATTCAATCTGCCTCTGTTTGCCGGCTATGCGACGCAAAACCGCATCAAGGAAACTTTGCAGCTCGAAGACAAGGCCCAAAACGACCTGGAGGCGGCCAAGCGCAGCATTGCGCAAGCCACGCGTACCGCCTATTTCGGCGTGCTCTCCGGCCTTGGCCAAGTCAAGGCCTTGGAAGCCGCCGAGGCCAGCAGCCAAAGCGCCTTGGATGCCAACAAACTGGGCTACCAAGTGGGCGTACGCATCAACATCGACGTGTTGAACAGCCAATCCCAACTGTTCCAGACCAAGCGCGATCTGGCCAAGGCACGGTATGACGTGCTGGTCGGCGGCTTGAAGCTGCGTCAGGCCAATGGCACGTTGAAGGCTGAAGACCTCAATACCGTGAATGCGCTGTTGGCCAAATGATTGGACGGCGACGATTGGCGCTTGCCCCAAGAATAAGATAGGAAATAGCCGCTTGCCGGCATAAAATATGCGTAGTTTGCTACCACTTCTATAGCAGCTACGACTTGTCCAAAAAAGGGTTTTCAGCCGAACGGAACTCGATACGCAAAGGCGTGCCGGTCAAATCAAAGGCTTTGCGGATGCGGCCTTCAAGGAAGCGACGCCAAGCGTCGGTGATGTGATCCACCATGTTGCCATGCACTACCACAATTGGTGGGTTTTGGCCGCCTTGGTGCGCGTAACGCGGCTTCGGGCGACGATGGCCCTCGCGCTTGGGGGCTTGCTCCTCCACCGCTTGCAGCAAGATGCGCGTGAGCTGGGGGGTGGGCATTTTGCGAAAGCTTGACTGAAAAGCATGTGCAATCGATTTCCACACTGGCGCAAGGCCTTGGCGCTTGATGGCCGAGATCATGTGAATTTCGGCGAATTTCAAAAATGCCAAACGCGATTCGATGGAGCGCGTAAGCAGCTCGCGCTGGTAGCTGTCAATCGCATCCCATTTGTTCACCGCGAGTACCAGCGCCCTGCCCGCTTCCACGCAATAGCCGGCAATATGCGCATCTTGATCACTCACGCCCTCTTTGGCATCAATCAAGAGCAGCACCACATGGGCGCTCTCGATCGCCTGCAAGGTTTTCACCACTGAAAATTTTTCAATGGCCTCAAACACTTTGCCTTTGCGGCGCAGGCCGGCGGTGTCAATCAGTTCAAACTTCTGCCCACCTTTTTCAAACGGCACCGAAATCGCATCGCGCGTGGTGCCGGGCATGTCAAAAGCGACGAGGCGCTCTTCGCCGAGCCAGGTGTTGATCAAGGTGGATTTGCCCACGTTGGGGCGGCCAGCCACCGCGAGTTTGACCACATCGGGGTCGGTTTCTTCTGGCTCTTCCTCCTCGGGCAGGTTGAGCTTGTCCAGCGCCTCTTCAATCAGTGAGCGCACGTTTTGCCCATGCGCGGCGGAGACGGCGCGCACTTCGCCCAAGCCGAGCTCGAAAAACTCGGCCAATTGCGGGCCGCTTTGCATGCCCTCGGCCTTGTTGGCGGCCAAAATCGTGGGCTTGCCGAGCTTGCGCAAATACTTGGCAATGTCGTGGTCTTGCGCGGAAATGCCCTCGCGTGCGTCCACCACGAAGATCACCACATCGCTCTCGGCCACGGCTTGACGCGTCTGCTTGGCCATTTCCTTGATGATGCCGGTCTCCGCCGTGGGCTCAAACCCGCCGGTGTCGATCACGATGTATTCGCGTTTGCCCAAGCGGGCGTTGCCATAATGCCGATCACGGGTCAAGCCCGCGTAATCGGCCACGATGGCATCACGGCTTTTGGTGAAGCGGTTAAACAGGGTCGATTTACCGACATTGGGTCTGCCGACCAAAGCCACCACAGGTTTCATAGGGATGCCCGTAGCAGCGAAAACTCCGCAAGTTTCCCCTTGGAGGGCAGCAATGCCACGATGGCGAGCGCGGGAGCTGTCATCATTCGGGGCGGAAACCAAACACGCCGCCGGATTTGGTTACAGCAACCAAGGAATCACCGGCCAGCACCGGGCCACCGATGATGGCGCTGCCGTCCGTGGTCAAGCGGTTCAGGGGCGAGCCGTCTTCCCGCGAGAGCATGTGCAAATTGCCATTGCCATCGCCCACCACGACCGAGCGGCCCACCACAAGTGGCGCACTTAAGCTGCGGTAGAGCAAACGGTCTGTGCTCCAAGCGCTTTGGCCGTCTGCGCGGCGCCAAGCCACCAATTTGCCATCGCTTTCCGTGCCAAACAGCAAATTGCCGTCGCCGTGCAAACCTTCTGCGCCGTTGGCCGGTTTGTTCCACAGCAGCGTGCCACGCGACGCATTCACGCATCCGACCGCCGCTTGGAAGGCGCGGGCGCAGACCACATCGCCGATGCGGCTGGTGGTGCCAACGAGATCGACCAAGCGCTCCACATCGTTCGTGCCGCGCGGAGAAGCAATCGGCGCTTCCCAACGGGTGGTGCCGTTGACGGGGTTGATGCCCACCAAGCGCCCGCCTTGGCCCACGACCAGCGTGTCGCCCACGGCCAACATCGTACCGGCTTTGGAGAGCACCAGCGGCTCGGTGCTGGAGCGCTGATTCGTCCAAAGTTTGCGGCCGGTTTGGCCGTCAAACGCATGCACCGAGCGGTCGGCCAGCATCACGAACACGCGTGCGCCGCCCACAAAAGGCGCGGTAAAACCTTTGGCGGGGAGCTTGGCTTTCCAGAGTTGACGGCCCGAATCGAGCGCGACGACTTCGTTGTCCCGCGTGACGACGGCAACCAGTTTACCGTCCGTGCCAGCACCCGTGGCCAGCGGCGCTCCTGCGCTACCGCGCCATTGGTCTTGCCCGGTGGCGGCATTGATGGCAGCAACCGTACCGTCTGCGGCAGCCACCACCACCGTGTTGCCAAATACCGTGGGCGCAGCGTTCGCCGAGACTTCGCCCACACGCGTGGCCCAAGCCTGCTTCACGCCAATCAGCGGCACATTGGCTGCCAAAGGCGCAGGCTCTGGGCGCTTGCTGCCGCCTGAGCAGGCCGTCAGCAACGCTGAAGAAACTACCAAAATAATAGCACTCCAAGCAGATTTCATGCCGGCAGAGTGGCTAAAACGCTTCGAAATGAGGGTTGAGACAGACATGGCAGGCCTTTTCGAACAAGGTGCAATCAACATTATTTCTTTTCGCCAGAGGCGGCAGCGGCTGGCGCAGCAGCGGCGGGAGCTGCCGCAGGCGCCGGGCTTGACGAAGACGCCGCAGCGGCCTTCTTCGTCTCCACATCCACGCCCAGCCCATTAAGCTTCACTTCCACCAAACGGCGATATTCGCTGCGCTCATCCAAACCTTTGTAAGCCGTTTCAAAGGCTTTTTTCGCATCTTCACGTTTGCCTTGAGCCAAGAAAATATCGCCACGACGGTCCTGCGCCAGCCCTTCAAACTCTTTGGGCAGGCCATCGAGCAGTTTCAAAGCTGCGTCATAGCCCTTGCTTTCAAACAAAATCGAAGCCAGGCGCAGCTTGGCAATCGCGCGGTAGCTCTCATCCGCCGCACTGTTGGCCACCCATTCCAAAGGCGCTTTAGCCTGCTCGGCTTGGCCTCTGTCATACAGGGCTTTGGCCGACAGCAAGCCTGCTTGTGCGGCGAAGGTCGTCCCGCCAAAGCGCTCTTTCATGTCGTTGAATGCGCGGCTGATCTTCGCCGGGTCGCCCTCTTTGGCCGCGCGTTCCACCTCGTCATACATCGAGCCAGCCTGCGCCGCCTTGTCGCGCTGCCACCATTGGTAGCCGTTGTAAGCCGCAATCGAGCCAAACACAAGGATCAGCACCGCGCTGACGATGTTGCCATACTGCTTCCAAAATCCCTTGATCTTGTCAAGCTGCTCTTGTTCTTCGAGGTCGAGATGTTTCAATGCCATGATTCAATAGTCCAATCCCTTGATTGTAGGGGGTGACGCACGCTGTTCTTGGGTTTTGGCCTACTATTCTTTTGATAGCTGATTGCGTAGGTTTCTTGCCGGCCAGTTGGCATTTTGGGCATTTTTTTGAGCACGCCGCGCCTGCCACATGGCTGCAACGACTATTGAAGTACCGCCACCAAGGCCTCAATATCTGACAAAGCCAGCAATTGCTGATCACCACCTCCGCGTAATGGTTTTACCGCAACTTTTCCAGCCGCCAACTCATCGCCGCCAAAAATCAGCGCAAAACGCGCGCCCGAGCCATCGGCCTTCTTGAATTGGCTTTTGAAGCTACCCATACCCTCTGCCGAATTGCCCGGCGCATGCATTTGCACGCTCACGCCTCGCGAGCGCAAGGCTTGAATACATTGAATCGCTACCGGCAGCGCAGCAGCATCAGGAATCACGGCATACGCATCCGGCACCGGTTGAGGCACGGCAATGCCCTGCTCCTTGATCAGCTCCAACACGCGCTCCACGCCGAGCGCCCAGCCTACTGCTGGCGCAGCCTTGCCGCCAATCATCTCGATCAAATAGTCATAGCGCCCACCGCCGCAAATCGTGCCCTGTGCGCCCAGGCTGGTGGTGATGAACTCAAACACCGTGAGGTTGTAATAGTCCATGCCGCGCACCAAGCGCGGATTGATCGTGAAACTGACGTGATTGGCCGTCAAAATGGCTTTCACTTGCGCGAAATGCGAAAGTGATGCTTCGCCAAGGAAATCAATCAACTTCGGCGCAGCGTTGACCATGTCTTGCATAGCAGGATTTTTGGTGTCCAAAATCCGCAGCGGATTGCTTTGCATACGGTGCTTGGCTTCTTCGTCCATCACATCCGTATGTTGCTCCAGATAGGCGATCAAAGCCGCGCGGTGCGCCTTACGCTCTTCGGGCTGCCCCAAGCTGTTGAGTTCGAGGCGAACGTCCAGGATACCCAATTCTTTCCACAACTGATCCGCCAGCAAAATCAGCTCCGCATCCACCTCCGGGCCAGAAAAACCCAAGGCCTCTGCGCCAATTTGGTGAAACTGCCGATAGCGCCCGCGCTGTGGCCGCTCGTGGCGAAACATCGGACCCATGTAATACAGGCGCTTGCCGCCTTCATACAGCATCGAATGCTCAGCCACCGCGCGCACCACGCCAGCCGTGTTCTCTGGCCGCAGCGTGAGCTTGTCGCCATTCAATTTATCTTCAAAGCAGTACATCTCCTTTTCCACAATGTCCGTCACCTCGCCCAAGCCCCGCACAAACAGCGGGGTCGGCTCCACAATCGGCGTGCGGATGTTGCGGTAAGCGTAACGCGCCATCAGGCTGCGCACCTTGTCTTCCAACCACTCCCAACGCGCGGAATCTGGCGGGAGGATGTCGTTCATGCCTTTGATGGCGGATAGTTTTTCGTTGCTCATAAACTGTCAATCTCACTCCGATTAAAGCGGCGCAAGATGCGCTTCAATCCACTGCACAAATTCTTCCTCGCTGATCTCGCCAGCGGCCACATCCAGCATGGTGAGCACGCAAGACGCATCGTCTGCTGCCAAGCGATGGCCATTGACCATCAGAAACAACTCAACGGCCACGAATGCCGTGCGCTTGTTGCCGTCTAGAAACGGGTGGTTTCTGGCAATGCCGTAGCCATACGAGGCGGCCAAACGCGCCAGCGTTGGCTCGCCATAGGTTGCCACCTGTTGCGGTCTAGCCAATGCCGAATCAAACAGCGCCATGTCGCGCACACCAAATTGCCCGCCATGCTCGGCAAGCTGCTCATCGTGCACCGCGAGCATTACCTCTCGGTGCAGCCACACCCAATCTTGCATCGCCGCCCCTGTTTACTTCGCCAACTCGCGCAGCACCTGCCGGCGTTTGCGCATGATTTGCTCGGCCAGTTTCATTTGCGAGCCAAACTCAGGATCGGCATTGCTGATCCGAAACCCATCTGGCGCTTCCGTCCAAAACAGTTGATCACCCTTTTCCACCTTCAGCTGCCCCAAAATCTCTTTGGGCAGGATCACGCCGAGCGAATTGCCGATTTGGGTGATTTTGAGGGTTTGCATGGTGACTCCAATGAATGTTTTAACTAAAATTATAACATACTGCCTCCTTGCACCTTGTCCGCAGCGTCTTTGAATACTCCTGATTTCATAGCATTTAACGCTGATTCTATGCCGGCGAACTGCTCAAAACGCTCAAAATGGGGGATTCACGCGTTCAGCCCCTGCCGAACCCAGCCCCTGCCATCCTACAATGGCTTGTTACACCCATGATTTGCACATGACCGTATCTGAATCCACCATCGCTGCTGAACAGGCCTCGACCACGCCCCTCTCCCCCCAGTTTCCCAGTCTGCGCCGTCGCATGGCCTGTTGGTTATATGAAGGGGTTTTGATGTTTGGCGTGGTGTGGATCGCCGGTTACCTGTTTGGCACGCTCTCGCAAACACGCAATGCGCTGGACAACCGGTTTGGTTTGCAGATTTTTCTGTTTGTCATTTTTGGCATCTATTTCGTCTGG
>JBJTSL010000313.1:0-5115 GCA_046076625.1 Allobrachymonas sp. | reverse complement strand
CTTTGTATCGGCACGCGGTGAAGCTGGCGCGGCCAACATGGCCGACAGCGCGGCGCGCGTCACTGGCACGCTCGGAGTGGTCGTCACTAGCACCGGCACCGGCTCAGGCAATGCGGCTGGCGCTCTGGTGGAAGCGATGACGGCTGGCACGCCACTGTTGCACCTGACCGGACAAATCGACTCCCAATGGATCGACAAGAATTGGGGCTTCATTCATGAGCATCCCGATCAACTGGGCATGCTCAGAGCCGTGGGCAAAGCCGCGTTTCGCATTCAAAGACCTGAAGAGGCATGGGATGTGCTCACGAGGGCCACACAGATTGCACTCACGCCACCTTGCGGACCCGTGAGCATAGAGATTGCGATTGATGTGCAGCAGGCATTTTTAGAGTCAAATGAGGCGCTTGCCGGCATATTATCTGTATCAAATGCTCCTGTATTTATAGCGCCTAAAGCGCCTGCAGGAGATCTCATCGATCAATTGGCGGCACAGCTTCGCAGCAGCCAGCGACCGATGCTGTGGCTGGGCGGTGGTGCGCGTGGTGCATCAAGCGCCGTGCAGCGACTGGTGAAAATGGGGTTTGGCGTGGTCACCACAGTGCAAGGCCGGGGCGTTTTGGCGGAGGACCATCCGGCGACTTTGGGTGCTTTTCAATTGCAAAAGGCCAGCGCCCGGCTGTACCAGCGCTGCGATGCGATGCTGATCGTGGGCTCGCGCCTGCGCAGCAACGAAACGATGAAGTACCAGCTGCAACTGCCCGCCAAGCGCTTTCGGATTGACGCGCATGCGGCGGTGCAAAGCCAAGCCTACAGTTGTGAATTGTTCATCGAAGGCGATGCGCTGCTCAGTTTGAACGCGCTGGCTGATGCGCTGGAGGGCTATGCGGCAGACAGTGGTTGGCACGCAGAAATCAGCCAAGCGCATGCGCAGGCGCAGGCTCAGGTCGACGCATCGCTGGGCGAGTATGTGAAGCTCAAAGATGCTTTGAATCAGGCCGTGAGCGAGCAACTCGATGGCGAATGTATCTGGGTGCGTGACATCACCCTGAGTAACACCATGTGGGGCAACCGCAGCTTGGTGCTGCGTCATCCGCGCGCAGGCGTGCATGCGCTCGGCGGCGGCATTGGGCAGGGCTTGCAGATGGGCATTGGTGCAGCCGTTGCAGCCGCCGTTTACAAGGAAAAATGCCCACAAGCCGGCATAAAATATACGCACAGCGCTATGAAAACAATAGTGCTTGCTGGTGATGGCGGCTTCATGCTCAACGTCGGCGAGCTGGCTTGCGCCGCGCAGGAGAAGGCCGACGTGCTGGTGATTCTCATGAACGATAGCGGCTATGGCGTGATCAAGAACATCCAGGATGCCGACTACGGCAGCCGCCATTGCTATGTGGATTTGCTCACACCCGATTTCTCCATGCTCTGTGCCAGCATGGGCGTGCGCTACTTCAAAAGCAGCGAGCCTGCGCAGATTGCCGCACAACTACGGCAAGCACTCGCTCAGCCTGGCCCGACGGTGATGGAAATCGACATGAAAACATGGGGCGGGTTCAACGAGAAATTTGCCGGCCCGCAAAGAAAGCTCTAGCGCATGAAATCCGTGTCAGTCTGTCTGGTGGGTTATGGTGCGATCGGGCAAGCGATCGTGCAGCGGTTGGCTGGGCATGCGCGGGTGAGGATTAGCCATGTGGTGGTGCGCGCCGATCGCGTGGCTCAGGCGCAGAGCGCTTTGCCGTCTGGTATCCAAGCCGTGAGCGATGTGCCTCTCGATGCACAGCTCGTGCTCGAATGCGCAGGCCACAGCGCCCTGCATGTGCACGTATTGCCAGCCTTGACACGCGGTGTGGATTGCGCCGTGCTCTCCGTGGGCGCATTGTCTGAAATGGGGTTGCCTGAAGCCATGCAGGCCGCCGCAGAAAAAGGCGGCGCGCAACTACATTTGCTACCCGGTGCGATTGGAGGCATTGATGCGATTGCTGCGGCCAAACAAGCGGGCTTGAATAGTGTGCGTTACACCGGCCGCAAACCGCCGCTGGCTTGGAAAGGCACGCCAGCTGAGCAGCAATTCGATCTGCAAGCGCTGGCAAGATCCAAGCAAAGTACCACGATCTTCGAAGCCTCAGCACGAGATGCCGCAGCCCAATACCCGAAAAACGCCAACGTCGCCGCCACGATTTCACTGGCTGGTTTGGGCCTGGATGCCACGCAGGTGCGCCTGATCGCCGATGGCACGCAAACGGAAAATGTGCACGAAATTGAAATCGAAGGCACGTTCGGAAAAATGAAACTGGAAATGCGCAATCAACCTTTACCCGACAACCCCAAGACTTCGATGCTCACGGTCTTGTCTGCCCTGCGTTTCTTAGACGCCCGCGCAGCGGATGTCGTCGTTTAACTGGTCCCGCCGAATATGACAAGGTCAAATCTCCAAACTTATTTTGCAGGCCAATGGCGTGATGCCAGTGGCCCACTGTACAGCACCGAATACCCCGCGACCGGAGAGACGGTAGCGCAGTTGCATTCGGCAAACCGAGACGATGTGGATCATGCCGTTCGATTTGCGCAAGCCGCCCACCAGCAACCGAGCTGGGCGAAGCTGCTGCCGCATCAGCGCGCTGCAATCCTGCACAAAATCGCTGCCTTGATTCGCGAGCAAAGCGAAGAGTTGGCTCGTTTGCAGCGCTTGGACAACGGCAAACCCGTCAAAGAATGCCGCGCCTTGGTAGCCAGCGCAGCCGGTACCTTCCAATACTTCGCGGCAGTCTGCGAAACCTTTGAAAGCCCTGTGACACCGCAGCGTGGGGATTTTCTCACCATGAGCCTGCACCAGCCGCTGGGCGTGGTCGGTGCGATCACGCCTTGGAACTCGCCAATTGCCAGCGAAGCTCAAAAAATCGCACCGGCTCTGGCGGCTGGCTGCGCCATCGTGATCAAGCCAGCAGAGATCACGCCGCGCATGGCTATTGAATTGGTTCGTATTGCAGAGCAGGCCGGTCTTCCTCCCGGCATCTTGAGCGTGCTGCCCGGCAAAGGCTCGGTGGTCGGCGATGCGCTGGTACGGCATCCGCTGATCAAACGCATTGCTTTCACCGGCGGTACGAGTGTGGGCGTTGGCTTGGCCGAGTTGGCCGCGAAAAAGCTCATGCCCGTGTCGCTGGAATTGGGTGGTAAATCGCCCACGATCGTCTGCCCAGATGCGGATCTGGAGCATGCCGTGGCGGGCGTGGCCTATGGCATTTTTTCCAGCAGCGGCGAAAGCTGTGTGGCCGGCTCACGTGCCTTCGTGCATGTGAGCGTGTATGAGGAATTCAAGCAGCGCTTGCTGCAGTGCGTGAGTGGCCTGCGCGTGGCCGACCCAGCACTGGAGACCACGCACATGGGCCCGCTGATCTCCAAAAGCCATCGCGACAGCGTGGCCAGTTATGTCGCGCTGGCGCAAGCAGAGGGGGGCAAACTGCTCTGCGGCGGCCACCCGGTGGGAAGCCAGGGCTACTACTACGCGCCTACGGTGCTGGAAGGCCTTCCCAACACCAGCCGCACATGTCGCGAGGAAATCTTTGGCCCCGTGCTCTGCCTGCTGCCTTGGGAGCATGAAGCCGAGCTGATTGCCCAAGCCAACGACAACGACTATGGCCTAGCTTGCGGTATTTGGAGCGCGGATTACAAAACCGCGCTGCGCTTGGGCGCTGCGATCACGGCGGGCACGGTCTGGGTCAACACCTACAAACTCTTTTCCGTGAGCACGCCATTTACCGGCCACAAGCTAAGCGGTATGGGGCGCGAAAAGGGTTCGGCTTCGATCATGGAATACATGATGCAAAAGAGTTTCTATTGGGGCACGAATGAGGCGTCCCTTCCCTGGAGTCAGTCATGAGCGTAGAACCCGTATACGCAACCACCGAAGGCATTGACCGCCTGACCTATTGCACCGATGGCAGTGCGGAGAATTTTGCTGCTGCGCGGCAATGCTTTGTCGATTGGGGCTTGGCTTTGGTGCATGAGGCCGCAGACGAGCTGATGTTTGAAACTTTGAACGGCGCACAGGTGCGCGTGCTGCCTCCTGACCATGCTGAGCTTGCGCACACCCAGCCGATGGAAACGGGGGCGACACTGCGCGAAGTGGTTTGGGGCGTGAAGGGCGATGGCGCGATCAGAGCGCCAGCCGCCGATCCGCATGGCCTGTATCACCGATTTCAGCGCAGCGCCAAGCATGCTGTGAATGTAAAAGGCTCGCCCAGCAACGCGTGGGGCGATGTGCAGCGCGTGAACCAGCCCTCGCCGGTATACGAGCGTGCGCAGCCAGTGGACATTGGGCATGTGGTGCTGTTCACCCAGCAGTGGAGCGATGCCGTGAAGTTCTATGAAAGCTTGGGCTTTGTGCTCAGCGACAGCTATCCCGGTCGGGGCGCGTTCATGCGCTGCGCACCCGAGGGGGGTCATCACGATGTCTTTTTGCTGCAAGTGCCGGGCAAGGCGCAGGGGCTCAACCATGTGGCCTTTGCTGTGCGCGATATCCATGAGGTGTTTGGTGGCGGGCTAAGTATGAGCCGCGCAGGCTGGAAGACGCAGCTCGGCCCTGGCCGGCATCCTGTGTCCAGTGCCTACTTTTGGTATTTCGAATGCCCCGTGGGTGGCTTGATTGAATACAACGCCGATGAAGACCACCTCACGGCTGATTGGCAGCCGCGCGAATTCGCGCCCGGCCCCACGGTGTTCGCCGAATGGGCAATAGACGGCGGTATCGACGGCCATACCCGTCGTCAACCTCAGGTCGCAGCAGGCGGTCAATTTTTGAGCGAAAAGCGGCATTAGCCGGCATGAATTCTGCGTAGTTTGCTATCAAATCAGGAGTATTTATGAAAATTGATCCACTGGTCTTGCAGCCCCACCAAGCCCGCACCCGTGAGCCCAGCGCCTATGAGAACCAACTCGGCGACGCGATGGAGCAAGCCTTTGCTTCAGGAGCTTGGGAATTGGAGGACTTGGTTTCCCAGCTCAATCAAACAGGGCCTACTGCACCGAATGGGCAGAGCTGGACGGCTGAAAGTTTTTCGGCAGAGATCAAGCGTTTGTCGCTTGCTTAAAAAAATGCAAAGACTTTTTGAACGCAGAGGA
>JBJTSL010000312.1:0-2035 GCA_046076625.1 Allobrachymonas sp. | reverse complement strand
GGCTACACCCACCCACATGCTCGGTGCTTCAGTCAAACACCGAAGCCGTCGTCGGCGGCGATCACCGCGCCATTGATGAAATCGCTTTCTTTAGAGCAGAGCATCACCAGCAGTGCATCCAAATCCGAAGCCTTGCCCACGCGCTTGCGCGGCAGCATTTGCATGAGCTTTTGGCCTTGCTCGGTTTGCAAATGGTGGTGATTAATTTCCGTGTCGATATAACCGGGGCAGATGGCGTTCACGTTGATGCCGTATTTGCCCCACTCCACCGCCATGGATTTGGTCATGTGCACCACGGCAGCCTTGCTCATGCAATACACGCCGATTTGCGGCAGCACTTTGAGGCCAGCCATAGACGCGATATTGACGATGCGGCCGCCCGTGTAGGTACCCGGCGCTGCGCCCTTGGCTCTAGCCAGCATGCGCTTACCCACTTCCTGCGCGACAAAGAAAGCGCCGCGAGTGTTGGTGTTGAAGATGAAATCGTAATCCTCCTCGCTCACATCGGTGATCTTTTGTGTGGTCGATACACCGGAGTTGTTGATGAGGATATCGATCGGCCCCACTTCTGTCTCTGCATGCGCTACAGCGGATTTGATGCTCACGGTGTCCGTCACGTCCAGGGCCACCACATGGGCACTGCCGCCCTCGGCCTCAATGTCTGCGCGCAGCGCCTTGAGCTTGTCGATGCGGCGGCTGGCCAGCACCACGTCTGCACCGGCTTTGGCCAAAGTTTTGGCGAATTGCGTGCCCAAACCGCTGGATGCGCCTGTGACCAAAGCCACGCGGCCAGAGAGATCAAGTTCGTATGCCATTTAGAGAGTCCTCTTCAATTGATAGCAGCACCTGCAGGGGAACATACCCTGCACAGCCTAAAATCCGATGCTATTCAATTATCAACGACGAATCAGAAAGTCTTACGGCTATGAACACTCAAGAAATCCTAGCAGCCCACGGCCCGCGTGAATCGATGGAATATGACGTGGTGATCGTCGGTGGCGGCCCCGGTGGTTTGGCCACGGCGATTCGCTTGAAGCAGAAAGCGCAGGAAACGGGTAAAGACATCTCGGTCGTGGTGATCGAAAAGGGCTCAGAGCCGGGCGCGCACATCTTGTCGGGCGCGATCATGGACCCGCGTGCGCTCACTGAGCTGATCCCTGATTGGAAAGAAAAGGGTGCACCGCTACACCAAGAAGTGACGGATGATGCCATCATGTTTTTCAGCGAGAAGAATGCGGTGCGCGTGCCTGGCCCCTTCATTCCGCCGAATCTGGCCAACCACGGCAATTACATCATCAGCCTGTCCAACCTGGTGAAATGGATGGCACAACAAGCCGAGGCGCTGGGCGTTGAGATTTTCCCCGGCTTCACGGCTGCAGAAGTGCTCTACAACGAGGATGGCAGCGTCAAAGGCATTGCCACGGGCAATCTGGGCATTAGCAAAGAAGGTGAAGTCACCGGCGATTTCCAGCTTGGGATGGAGCTACTGGGCAAGTACACCGTGTTTGCCGAAGGTGCGCGCGGCCATTTGGGCAAGCAGCTCATCTCCAAATACCAGCTCGATGCAGGCAAAGATCCGCAAAGCTTTGGTATCGGCATCAAAGAGCTGTGGGAGATTGACCCAGCTCGTCATCAGCCCGGCTTGGTGCTCCACAGTGCGGGCTGGCCTATGGATTCGAATACCTACGGCGGCGCGTTCTTGTATCACCTTGAAAACAACCAAGTCGCGCTCGGTTTCGTGGTTGGCCTCAACTACGAGAACCCCTACCTCAGCCCGTTTGAAGAGATGCAGCGCTGGAAAACACATCCTAATATCCGCTGGTATCTCGAAGGCGACTCCGCCAAAGGCATCAAAGCTGGCAAGCGCATTGGCTACGGCGCGCGCGCCATCAACTCCAGCGGTCTGCTCTCGTTGCCCAAAACCGTGTTTCCCGGCGGCGCTTTGATTGGCTGCAATGCGGGCTATTTGAACGTGGGGCGCATCAAAGGCAGCCATGCCGCCATCAAAACCGGCATGCTGGCCGCCGACGCGGCT
>JBJTSL010000311.1:0-2724 GCA_046076625.1 Allobrachymonas sp. | reverse complement strand
GCAAGATAAACATCGGGCGCGGGCTTGCTGCGCGGCATTTCCACGCCGCTGAAAATCCGGCCTTCAAAGAAATGCAGCAGGCCAGTTTTGGTAAGCTGCAAAACGACTTTTTCGCGGTCTGCGCCGCTGGCGCAGGCGATTTTTGTGCCGTAGACAGACGTGATGGCTTGGAGCGCTTCGTGGATGTGCGGGATGCCTTCGAGGGATTCATGCAGCGCGCGGTTGCGTGCGGCGCGGAAGGTTTCTAGCCATGTATCGTCAATCTTGCGGCCCGTGTGCTGGGCGATCAAATCGGCTTTGTCTTGTACCAAATGCCCGATGAAATGCGCCATGCATTCCTTCTCCGTCATCACCCAGCCCAGCTCGGCCAGCATACCGCGCAACACGCCATTGGTAATTTTTTCACTGTCGACCAGTACGCCGTCGCAATCAAAGAGGATGGCTTGGAACTTTTGGGTAGTATGTTGCGTCATGAATTACTATAAAAAGAGTAGCGCTCTACGAAGGATTTATGCCGGGAAGAGGCCAATTTTTTCTAAATCGCGATATCTGGCTTGAGAGGAAGTTGGTTATGAATGGCTTGCATCACACCAGTGCTGTGCGCTGCCACGCCGTAGTCGCGCAAATTTTTGCGCAGCTCATAGGCATCCACTTCATTCCAGGTGAGGCCGCGTTCAAGGCAGGCATGCGACTGCGCATTTTGCAAGAACACAGGCTTGCCAAGCAGGCTTTGGAGCAGGCCGCGCAATGGGTAAAAGCGTGTGGATTCCCCCAGATTGCCGCGCACGACTTTGCGTGTGCCGCAGCGGTAGCAATACAGGCCGCGAACGGTTTGGTTGAACATTTTTTCTCTCCCAATACGCTCTATCAATTCCTCTTGGCTTTGCGTTGCTCCAAGCTCTCCATTTCAAAGCCTGCCTCTTGCATGGCTTTGAAGCCACCTTCGATGTGCGCCACGTTTGGCAAACCCATGTCTTGCAGGGTTTTGGCGGTAAGCGCACTGCGCCAGCCCAGACCGCAAAACAGCACGAATTCTTTGCTTTCATCTGCCCAGACCGGCTTGTGATAGGGCGAAGCCGGATCCACCCAAAACTCCAGCATACCGCGCGGTGCATGCAGGCTGCCCACCGCTGTGCCCTCAGGCGCTTGTAGCTCTCGGATATCGCGGATATCGACAAGCTGCACATTCTTATCGGTGGCTAATCGTGCTTTGACTTGGAGCGCGCTGTAGGTTGTGACTTCGCGCATGGCCTGGTCGACCATTTGCTGAGAAGAGATTTTCAGGGGCATGATCAGTCTTTCAAACGGGGAATTTGTGGTGGTTGCGGATGCAAGCGCGCCATCATTTGCGTATCTGAATACACGCCATCGCGCAAGATGTGGGCATGCATGATGCCTTCGCATAGGAAGCCGTGGCGCTCGTACAAGGCAAGAGCACGCGCGTTGTCGCAGAGCACGGTGAGTTCGATGCGCAAGATGCCAGCCCAGCGGTCTGCCCAATGCAAGGCAGAGCGCATGAGTTGGTCGCCGATGCCACGGCCTTGCCAATCACGCGCCACGGAAATACCCAGACCGCGTACATGCGCGCGCCGCAGACCGGGCTGCACCAGATGCAGGCCGATCATGCCGATGTTGGTGCTTTTTTCCTCGATAGGTGTGCAGGCCACGAGCAGTAAACCTTCTGGGCTGGGTTTGGAAAAGCGTTCGATGCGCGATGCGACAGGCATCATGGGCAGTTGCGACGTGCCTTCAAACACACCTTCACTCCCGATCAAGGCAGACAGAGCGGCTGCATCATCGGGTTCAGCAGCACGGACAGTAACTGTGGGCTCTTGTGCGGTCATTGTGGTTTTGGATTCGATGCATTGAAGCGTTCAAGTTCGGCCAAGCGCAGGACGCGCCTTTGCACCTTGCCGGTGGTGGTCATGGGCAATTGGTCAATGAACTCGATCTCTTTGGGGTATTCATAGGGCGCGAGCTGGCCGCGCACATGCTGCTGGATGCTCTGAATCAGCTCCTCATCGAAGTTTTTCAGCTCTTTTTGGGCACTCGCCGGCATGAAATGTGCGCGGCGCGCTATGAAATCAGGAGCAAGTACAACATAGGCTTTGACCACTGCACCTCGCTCTGCATCAGGCTTGGGCACGACGGCGGCGTTCAGCACCGCCGGATGCTTGACTAAACAATTCTCTACTTCGCTGGGCCCAATCCGATAGCCTGCCGCTTTGAACATATCGTCTGCCCGGCCTTGGTACCAGAGGTAGCCATCTTCGTCGGCATACGCCAAGTCCCCGGTTCTGCACCAACGCTGGCCGTTTGCACTCACGGTGGTTTTCTTCTCGGTGGCTTCGGAATTGTTCCAATAGCCCAAGAAAAACACTGGGTCAGGGTGGCCATGTACATCCAGATGATTGACCGCCACTTCGCCCACTTCACCCGTCTTGCAGACCGCAGAGGCCTCATCAATCACTGCCACCTGATGGCCCGGATAGCCTTTGCCCATGCTGCCGGGCTTGCTGGGCCAAAAGCGATTGCAATTGCCCACGATGTAGTTGATTTCCGTCTGGCCAAACATTTCGTTGACCTTCACGCCCAACTCTTTTTCACACCAGGCGTATACCGCATCGCCCACCGCTTCGCCCGCGCTCATCACGGCTTGTAGCTGCAGTTTGAATTGCTTGCGCGGCTTCGGATACGCCTTCATCATCGCTTTGAGCGCCGTGG
>JBJTSL010000310.1:0-5617 GCA_046076625.1 Allobrachymonas sp. | reverse complement strand
GTGCAGAAATTCATTGAGCGCGGGTACGCCGCAATCAAAGCTGCTGCGGTCGTGACCCAGCTCAATCCAATCGCCGAGCAGCAACTCTTGAAGCTGCGAGCTGGCAAAAGCAGTGCGTTCAGGCACGCTTGACCTTGGCAGCAGCTTTCAATGCGCCTTGCAGGGCTTTGTTGGGTTTGAACGCGCCTTCAATGGCCCGTGAGAACTGATCAAAATCTTGCGCCGACATGCGCAGCTGCGCTTCGCGCTCCAGCAAGGCCTGCGCTTTTTCTTTCACAGCCGAGCGTACAAAACCCGACATCGTCGTGCCCATGAGTGCAGCCGCGCGGGCGACGATATCTTTCTCATCGGCATTCATTTTGAGGTCAAAGCGGGTGGCTGTGAGGGCGGTGGACATGGAGGCACTCCTTTTGTACGGTATTTTACCGTACTTGCAGATAAAGCCTGTATGACGCAGAGGCCACTCATGCGTTGTCGGTACAAAGCCACGAGATTTTGTAAAAATTAGCGCACCCCACGCAAGGAGCTCCCATGCATAGCAGCGCACAACTGGCTTCCATCGTTTCATTTGGCAGCATTTCTGTCCGTATGTTCGCCACCATACGGCGCATGCCAGAACACATTCTCAGAGCCGTCACCGTGGCGCACCGCTCATTTTCTCTGCGCCGCTTTCTAGGGCGCAGCGCCTTGCTTTGCCTTTTGCTGCTGGCCATGATGACCGTGGGTGTGGTGTCTTGCGGCGGCGGCGCGGGCGATGATTCGGTGATCGCGCAAGCGGGTTCGGGCACTTTACCGCCCGCCACGCCCGGCGGCGGCAGCACCCCAGTGCACGCCGCAGCACCCACGAATTTCACGCTCAAAGTTGATAAACTGAACACCAGTTTGAGCAGCCCCTGGGGCTTGGCCTTCCTGCCTGATGGCCGCATGCTCGTGACTGAAAAAGGCGGCACGCTCAAGCTGCTTTCTGCTGCTGGCGCGACGGTGGCCACGATTTCTGGCGTCCCCGCCGTGAACAGCAGCGGGCAGGGTGGCCTGCTCGATGTCGTGATCGACCCCGCGCATTCCAGCAACCAGCGGATTTACCTCTCCTATGCAGAAAACGATGCCACCAACTCCAGCCTGAGCGGCACGGCTGTGGCGCGCGCCAAACTCAACGTCGCGGCGAATCGGCTAGACGATTTGACCGTGATCTTCCGCCAAAGCCCCAAGGTGGCCTCCAGCGGGCATTTCGGCTCACGTTTGGTGTTTGATGCGAACGGCTATTTGTTTGTGGCCTTGGGCGATCGGCAATCCAGCGGCCAGCGCGGCTTCTCACAAGACCTCACGCGTGGCAATGGCAAAGTCATGCGGATCACCACCGAAGGCCTGCCCGCGCCCGGCAATCCGAGCTGGAGCGGGGTGGCAGGCGCTCAGAGCCACATTTGGAGCTATGGCCATCGCAACCCGCAGGGCGCAGCCTTGGACTCCAAAGGCCAGCTCTGGGTGAGCGAGCACGGCCCTCAGGGCGGCGACGAGATCAACCTCGCGCAAGCTGGTAAAAACTACGGCTGGCCAGTCATCAGCCATGGGCAAGAGTACGGCACGTTGACGCCAGTCGGCGAAGGCACGGCCAAAGCCGGCATGGAGCAGCCGGTCAGCGTGTGGCTCACGCGCGATGGCAGCGCCTACACCGGGGGCTCGAAATCGTCGATGGCGCCCGCCGGCTTGGTGGTCTATTCCGGCAACAAATTCCCTGAATACAGCGGAAATTTGCTGAGCGGCGCACTTGCTGGCACGGCGCTGTGGCGTGTGGCGCTTGGCGCAGACGGCAAAACCGAGGTGTTTCGGGAGCGCTTGCTCGCCAGCCGGGCCGAGCGCATCCGCGATGTACGCCAAGGGCCGGACGGCTGGATTTATCTGCTGACTGACAACGGCAAGCTGCTGCGCGTGAGCCGATGAAATTTCCCTGCCAATTTCTCCTAATTTGACAAAGAAAGCTCGTTTATAATCTAAGCTTTCGGAGTGTGGCGCAGTCTGGTAGCGCACCTGGTTTGGGACCAGGGGGTCCAAGGTTCGAATCCTTGTACTCCGACCAAGTTTTCAAGCATCTCTAGCGCCTCGCAGCTTCCCGTTTGCGGGGCGTTTTGTTTTGCGCGTCGCAACAAACAGCCCGTAGCTCAGTTGGATAGAGCAACAGCCTTCTAAGCTGTGGGTCGGGGGTTCGATTCCCTCCGGGCTGGCCACTCTTATTTTGATAGCATACTAGGCATATTCCATGCCGGCGAACAGTCTGAAATGCTTCAAATTCTGAGCAAAGAAGGCTCAGGTCACGCCGTAAAAGCAATCCGGGCAGAGTGCCCGATATCGCATATTCCCGCCAATCAGCACTTGGCTGCCCTCGAAAATGCGGTTGCCATCATCGTCAAAACGGGCGTTCATGCTGGCTTTTTTACCGCAGTCGCAAATCGTTTTCATCTCCTCGACATCGTCTGCGAGCACTAGAAGCGCTGCTGATCCGGCAAAAGCCTTGCCCTGGAAATCACTGCGCAGGCCATAGCACATCACGGGCGTGTGGTTCACATGAGCCCAGCGGTGCAGCTCTTCGACTTGGGCGAGCGTGAGAAATTGTGCTTCGTCGATCAATACGCAAGCCAATTTGGAGATCCAGGCTTCTTGTTGTGCAGCAGCAATGCGCTCGGCCATCGATTGCTCCGCGTGGAAAGTGACTGCGTCGCGCGAGAGTCCCAAGCGCGACGCGATTTTGCCGTGGCCATCGCGGTTGTCCAGCTCTGCCGTGAGCAACACAATACGCATGCCGCGCTCTTCATAGTTGAAGGCGGCTTGCAGCAAGGCGGTGGATTTGCCCGCATTCATTGCGGCAAAGCGGAAATACAGTTTGGCCATTGTGAAAGTCTAATGACATAAAGGACTTTTTTGAACGCAAAGGACGCGAAGGTTTCGCAGAAGACGCTAAAAAAAGAAGACAAAAAGGGGTTTTCTGCGTCCTCTCCGTTCAAAATGGTATTTAGGATTTGAATTCCAACAAACAGGAGACCAGTATGGCCATCTTCAGTCAAGACGCACTCAATCCCGGCGTGAAAAAACGTGAGGTGTTTGGCTGGGCGATGTATGACTTTGCCAATTCAGGTTACACCACCGTGGTGATCACGGCGGTGTATGCCGCGTACTTCGTGGGCGGTATTGCGGGCAAGGCCGAATGGGCCACCTTTGCCTGGACGCTGGCCCTGTCAATTTCTTACGCGATTGTGATGCTGACCTCACCCAGCCTCGGCGCATACGCGGATATGCGCGCGGCCAAAAAGCGATTGCTGATGATCGCCACAGCGGGCTGCGTGCTCGGCACCCTGGCCTTGGCGTTCACCGGGCCGGGCACCGTGGCACTGGCTTTTTGCCTGATCATTGTTTCCAACCTCTTTTACAGCTATGGCGAAACGCTCACAGCAGCCTTCTTGCCTGAGCTGACCAAGCAAGAAGCCTTGGGTAAAGTGAGCGGCTGGGGGTGGAGCTTTGGCTATTTTGGTGGCATGCTGGCCCTTGGCATTTGTTTGGGCTATGTGATTTGGGCGCAGGGCAAGGGCATTTCAGCGGACAAATTTGTCCCCGTCACCATGGTGATCACCGCGGTGATTTATGGCGGTGCGGCCCTGGTCACCTTCAAGCTGCTGCAAGAGCGCGCCAAGCCCAATCCTGCGGCTATGAAGGAGAGTGGCCTGAAAGCCTCTTGGGTGCAGCTCAAATCAACCTTCGCCCAAGCGCGTCGCTACCAAGATTTCATGACCCTGCTGCTGTGCGCCGTTTTTTACCAAGGCGGTGTGATGGTGGCGATTTCCATCGCAGCCATCTATGCTGAGCAGGTGATCGGCTTCCAGCAGCAGGAGACCATGGTGCTGATCTTCGTACTCAATCTGGCCGCTGCTGTGGGCGCGTTTGCATTCGGCTATTTTCAAGATCGCGTGGGCCATAAGCTGGGCCTAGGACTCACCTTGGTCGGTTGGATCGCCACCTGCCTGATCGCTGCTTTGACGACGACCAAAGGCGGCTTTTGGTATGCCGCTGCGCTCGCTGGCGTGTGCATGGGTTCGAGCCAATCGGCGGGTCGTGCTATGGCCGGCATGTTTGCACCCAAAGAGCAACTCGCGGAGTTTTACGGTCTCTGGGGCTTCGCCACGCGCCTGGCCAGCATCATTGGTCCACTGGCCTACGGCTCAATCACTTGGATGACGGGGGGCAACCAACGCATCGCCATTGCCTGCACCACGGTGTTGTTCGTCGCCGGCTTGATCGTGCTCTCGCGAATTGATATGGAGCGGGGCAGGGCAGCGGCGGCAGCCTGATTTGTGTGTTCATTCAGGCGCTTCGCCTTCTGTCCTACCACCAACTTGCCGTGTGTAGGTGCCCTTGTCACTACCAGCAAAGATTGAATTCCCCACCAAAGCCAGCATCGCGTCGCGTAATGTTGTCACGCCCACCGGCTTGTGCAGCAGCGTTGCCTCATGGCCTGCTGCTTCGCGGATACGCTCAGGATCCGTATCCCCGGTGACGATGATGGCGGGCAATTGCACATTTTGCGCACGCAGCGCTGCAATCACATCGCCGCCTGTGATGCCATCACGCAACCGGTAATCGGTGATCAAAATCTGCACCAAAAAGCCCGCGGCAACGCAGGTCTGAGCCTGCGCCAAGCCTTCAGCAGTTTGCACCTCGCAGCCCCAGCTAGCCAGCAGCGCCGTCATGCTCGCTCGCACAGGCGCTTCATCATCCACCACCAAGACGCGCAAGCCGTGCAGCGGTGTTAGGGCCGCGCCGGCTACAGGCTTTGAAACAACCGCAGGCGTGGCAGCCGCAGTGCTGGGGCCCACTGCGTGGAGCGCTTGCGCCATCCAACTGCCCGAGCGAGTAGCAAACCCCCCCAGCGGGCGCTTGCCCGCGCGCAAGCCATAGCTCAAACACCGAGCCACGCCCGGGCCGCGAGCGCAGGCTCACGCGGGTGTCCATCGTCGAGGCCAAGCCCTTCACAATCGCCAAGCCCAGCCCCAAGCCCTTTTGCCGATCGCGCTCTTCATTGCCCAATTGGTGAAACTCTTTGAAGATCACCTCATGCTGATCAGCCGCAATGCCGATGCCAGTGTCCCACACCTGCGCGCACAGCATGCCTGCTCGCTCGCGCACCGCAACCAAGACACCGCCCCGCTGCGTGTAGCGAATCGCGTTGCTCACGAAATTGCGCAACACCAGCGCCGTCAAGCCCGGGTCGCAATGGGCAATCGCCTGCGTATCCCGGCTGCGGTAGACCAAGTTTTTTGCATCGGCTTGCGGGCCAAACTCTTCTTGCAGCGCGAGCAGCAGCGTGGCCATCCGCGTGGGCTGCGGCTTCGATTCCATCACACCTGCTTCGATGCGTGAATAGTCCAAGAGCGTGTTGAGCATGTCGCGGCTGGCATGGTTGGCGGCATGGATATGCCCCATGATCTCTTGCTGATTCTTGTCCAGCGGCGTTTGCCCGAGCACCTCAATAAACAGATTGAGCGCATGCACCGGCTGGCGCAAATCGTGGCTGGCAGCGGCCAGGAACTTGGTTTTGGCTTTGTTGGCCTCCACCGCGGCTTGGGTTTGCTGG
>JBJTSL010000309.1:0-6395 GCA_046076625.1 Allobrachymonas sp. | reverse complement strand
AAGACGGCGGCGAAGTCGATCAAGCCTTGAAGAACTCTTTGAACGCAGAGGACGCGAAGGTTGCGCAAAGGGCGCAGAAAAGAAATACAAAAAATAAATCTCTTAGCGACTCTTTCCTCTGCTGAATTAGATTTCTCTTTTGCGTCTTCTGCGAAACTTTCGCGTCCTCTGCGTTCAAAAAATTCTTCTCTTTCATAACTACTTACCTCATAAACATGACCTACCAACGCTCCAACCAACGCGCTGCCAACGCCTTGCGCCCCGTCAATATCACCCGCCACTACACCATCCACGCCGAAGGCTCGGTGTTGATTGAAATGGGCCACACCAAGGTGCTGTGCACCGCCAGCGTGGAAGAGCGTGTGCCGCCACACAAGAAAGGCTCGGGCGAAGGCTGGGTCACAGCCGAGTACGGCATGCTGCCGCGCGCGACGCATGATCGCTCAAGCCGTGAAGCCGCAAAGGGCAAGCAAAGTGGGCGCACACAGGAAATCCAGCGCCTGATTGGCCGAAGCCTGCGTGCGGTGTTTGATTTGAAGAAACTGGGTGAACGCACGATTTCGCTCGATTGCGATGTGCTGCAAGCCGATGGCGGCACGCGTACCGCCAGCATCACCGGCGCTTACGTGGCAGCAATGGATGCGGTGAATTGGCTGATTGCCCAAGGCAAAATATCTGAAAGCCCAGTGACTGCGCCCGTTGCCGCGATTTCCGTCGGCATCGTGCAAGGCACACCGCTCTTGGATTTGGAATACACCGAAGATTCCGGTTGCGACACCGACATGAATGTGGTGATGACCGGCGCAGGCCATTATGTGGAAGTACAGGGCACCGCAGAAGGCGTGGCCTTCACCCGCGATGAGATGAATGCGCTGCTGGGTTTGGCAGAAAAAGGCATCACAGAATTGATTGCACTGCAACGCCAATCACTCTTAAATCAATAGCAATCTACGCAGGTTTTATGCCGGCGAATTGCCATTTTTGCCATGAAAATCGTTCTTGCATCGAACAACACAGGCAAGCTTGCTGAACTCATGCCTTTGTTCAGCCCGCTTGGCGTGGAGCTGATTGCGCAAAGTGCTTTGAACGTGCCCGAGGCACCTGAGCCCTACAAAACTTTTGTAGAAAACGCCCTCACCAAGGCCCGCAACGCCGCGCAACACACCGGCCTGCCTGCCATCGCCGATGATGCAGGCCTGTGCATCGAAGCATGGGGCGGCTTGCCCGGCGTGGACACGGCGTATTACTGCACCACCGTGGGCTATGCAAAGAGCGATGACAACAACCGCCGTGCGGTGCTGGAGCGCATGGCTGGTGAGCCAAACCGGCGCGCCAACATGATCAGCGTGCAGGTGGCCGTACTCACACCGTTTGACCCGCAGCCGCTGATTTCCGTGGGGCGTGTGCAGGGCGAAATTACGCTACAAGCAATCGGCGAGGGCGGTTTTGGCTTTGATCCGGTGATGTACATCCCGTCGCTGGGCAAGACGATGGCCCAACTCGACCCAGCGCACAAAAACGAGATCAGCCATCGCGGGCAGTCTGCTCGCATGATGCGCGAGTTGATTCGGGCTCAGTGGCTGCATGCAACTTGATTCTTGAGCATGCCGCTGTGACAACAGCGGTATCAGCAAATTACTACAAAAATAATAGCGAACCACGCAGACTTTATGCCGGCGAATCGGCCAATTCGCTACAACAACCTCAAGCCAGAGGCCACATCTGCCCGTGATCAGTCAAGATCGCATCGAGTGGCACATCATGCGGCTCAGGCAAAAAACTGTGCACATAGCCGATCGAAAAACCCAGCCCCACGGTAACAGGCTTCGGAGAAATCGCAGCCAGTGTTCGGTCATAAAAACCACCGCCATAGCCCAGTCGATAACCGCGCGGCCCGAAGCCCAAGCAGGGCACAAGCAGCAAGGTGGGCGTCACGATCTCGGTGTCTTTTGGTTTGGGGATGTTGTATGCGTCTTCCTCCATTGGGCAGCCGGGCCACCACGCATGGAACTGCAACGTTTTGTGCACTCTGTCGACCACTGGCAGCCCGATCTTGCGAGGCGAGCGCAATGGGCCGCTGGGAAGTGTGGCGTGGGCAGCATGCGGCAAGCTCGCATTGACCAAATTCGCTATAAATTCAGTAGCACTCTTCGCAGGTTTTATGCCGGCGGATGGCTCATTTTGCTCTAAAAACTGCACCTCCAAAGGATTCGCTGGCCTCTGCGAGGCTTCTGCGGCAGGGCTTGCGCTGTCTATATCTGAGCCCAGCGCCGCATCTTCCTGCCAACGGTACAGCGCTGGCAGCGCGTCGAATTCGCCTTTGATCGGCCAGTAAGCACCAATGATTTCATCATCCCGCCCCACCAAAAACGCACGCAGCGCACGCTGCAAATCGGCCGCGCGCTCCAAGCGATCGGGCAAATTCAAGCGCTCTTCAATCAGCCGCTGGCGCTCGTGTTTTTTGTCTGCGTTCATAATACGGACATGCAATTTTTCAAGACTTTGATTCTGGCATGTTTCAGCCTCGCTGTGTTGGCTCATTCGGCGCAAGCCCAGAGCCAGCGCGGGGATGATGCTATCGTCGAGATGAGCAACGCCGCCAAGCGAGGTGACAAAAATCGCCTCGCAGCCTTGCTGCCGCAGGTGCGTGGCCATGCGCTGGAGCCTTGGGCGGTGTATTGGGAGATGAAGGCGCGTTTGGACGATGCCAGCCCCGCGCAGATTCAAGCGGCCATGCAAAGCATCGCCGGCACTTATCAGGAAGACCGCTTGCGCAACGATTGGCTGCAACTGCTGGGCCAACGGCGCGATTGGGCGCAATTCGCCAGCGAACACGCCAAATACCGCATGCATGACGACCGCGAAGTGCGCTGCTATGTGCTGCACATTGATCGCTTGCGCGGCGTGGCCACGGGCGCAGCAGTGGCAGACGAGGTGCGCAAAAATTGGTATGCCATGCGCGATGCGGAAGATGGCTGCACGCTGGCCGCTTCGGCCTTGTATGAGGCCAAGCAGTTGAGCGCCCTCGACATCTGGAAAGAGGCGCGCCTGAGCATCGAGAGCAACCGCCCTCGCGCGGCCAGCGCCGCGGTGATCATCGTCTCGCCCGAATCGGCTGCTGCCGTTGCCGAGCTCAATACCTCACCCACGCGCTACTTGACGCGAAGCAGCGGACAGTCGGCTGCTGGCCGCGAGTTGGTGCTGCTGGCCCTCATCAAGCTTGCCTCCACCGATGCCGAAGGCGCGGCCAACATGCTGGAGAGCAAATGGGCGGCAATACTGAGCGCCGAGCAGCGCAGTTGGGCTTGGGCCGTGATTGGCAAGCAGGCCAATCTCAAACTCTCCGCTGATGCGCAAGCCCATTTCGCCAATTCCCGCAACGAGCACTTGAACGATGATTTACTGGGCTGGAAAGCCCGCTCTGCCCTACGCGCCACCACGGTCGCACAAGGCTGGCCCGTGGTACTCGCCGCCATCAACGCGATGAGCGAAGACGCTCGCAAAGAAGCGATTTGGGTGTATTGGAAGGCGCGTGCGCTCAAGGAAACCGTGAAAGGCCAACCCGAGCAGATCAACACCGCGCCGGCAGGCAGCACGCCTACCTTGGCGCTGCGCCCCGAGCTGCTAGAAGCGCAGACTTTGCTCGAATCCATCGCCTCGCCGCGCGGTTTCTATGAGATTCTCTCGACAGAAGAATTGGGTCGAAAAGTGGTTCTTCCCGGCATGCCGCTTGCTTTGTCTGCTACAGAAAAAGAAGCAGCACGGTTGAACCCCGGCCTCAACCGTGCGCTCTACGCGATTGCCATCGGGCTGCGTGCAGACGGCGTGCGCGAATGGAACTACACCACCAATCTGCACACACGTGGCGGCATGAACGACCGCGAGCTGCTGGCCGCCGCAGACTTTGCCTGCCAACGTGAAGTGTGGGACCGTTGCATCAACACCAGCGAGCGCACCAAGGAAGCCTTCCATGCCGATCAACGCTTTCCCACACCGTTTCGCGACGCAGTCGTCAAGCGCAGCCGTGAGATCAACCTTGATCCCGCTTACGTCTATGGCCTGATCCGCCAAGAATCGCGCTTCATCATGGACGCGCGTTCGCATGTGGGCGCATCGGGTCTGATGCAGGTGATGTCGGCCACCGCCCGATGGACAGCGCGAAAAATCGGCCTGAACAACTTCACGATTGACCAGCTCAACGATCGCGACACCAACATCGCCATTGGCACAGCCTATCTCAAGCTCGTGCTCGACGATTTCCAAGGCTCGGGGCCGCTTGCCGCTGCCGCCTATAACGCGGGCCCCAGCCGCCCCCGCGCTTGGCGAAATGGCCTCTTCTTAGAGGGCGCAGCCTGGGCAGAAAACATCCCCTTTGCCGAAACCCGCGACTATGTGAAGAAAGTGGCAGCCAATGCCACGGTGTATGGGCTGGTGATCGACGGCGAAGCCAAGAGCCTCAAAGCACGCATGGGCCGTATTGGGCCACGCGATAGCAGCGCCCCCGAGTCCAACAAAGATTTGCCCTGAGGGATGGGCTTCGATGCGCGTTCACTGCGCGGGCGCTGCGCTTGCTTGCACCGAGCCTGAAAGCTCCAACTGCATCACGATCATGTTCACCAAACTGGCCACGCTGGGACGCCCTGTCTCAATCTGAAAATGCGCCGTCTCGCGGTACAGCGGGTCGCGCTGCGCATACAAATCCCGCAAGCGCTGCATTGGGTCGCCGGTTTGCAGCAAAGGCCGATTGCGGTCGTGCTTGAGTCGGCGGTATAAATCCTCCGGCGTGGCACGCAAATACACCACCTTGCCGCCACGCTTGAGGTGCACACGATTGGCTTCGCGCAGCACAGAGCCCCCACCCGTCGAGAGCACCTGCAAGCCTGAAGCCTGCGCGTCACTCGCGCAAATATCGGCAAGCACGGCCTGCTCCACATCACGAAACGCAGCCTCGCCTTCGCGCTCAAAATATTCCCGAATCGAGCAACCGAGCCGCTGCTCAATCACCTGGTCAGAATCAACAAAATGGGCCGACAGCCTGCGCGCAAGCTGCCGACCCACCGTAGATTTACCAGAACCGGGGAGACCGATGAGGGTGATCACTTCAATCAGTTTAAAGTCGCCGTTTTTACAATGGCCCCCATTCGAGCAGTCACAGTAATTGTTCTGTTAGTCTTATTGATTGGGCTAGTTATCTTCCCAGTGAACTTTCCGTCACCATCGGTGACTGTTGTCGATGCATTGAACACGCCTTGCGAATCGACACTCACTTGCACAGTTTCACCACGAGCAACGTTGTTGTTTTGATCAACTGCAATGACGTTCAATATCACTTCATCGCCACCGCTATTGTTTAGCGAATTCTTGTTAAATCCTAATTGAAAATCGGTTACCACCGGTGCGGCCACGGTGGTCGTTGTAGTGCTTCCGCTGGCGCCCGGATTCAATACATTACTTCCTGCACTCCCACCACCACCTCCGCAAGCTGCTAAGGTGATAGTTAGCAAGATCAAAATATAAGAAAGAATGCGACTCATGAATTTTCCCTCGAATCAATACTTTATATGCTATCAGATTAAGAGCACTTATCGCGCAGCCGAACGATCAGGAATCATGCGGGGCGTGATAAAAACCAACAATTCCTGCTTGTTGGCGCTGCGCTGGCGCTGTTTGAAGAGGTTGCCGGCATAAGGGATATCGGCCAAGAAGGGCACGCGCGTCTCGCTCTCTGTTTCGGTCAGTTCAAAAATACCGCCGATCACCACCGTTCCACCGTTTTCAATCAGCACCTGTGTTTTGATGTGCTTGGTGTTGATGGCAAAACCTGCCGCGGTGGCTTGGCCCACGCTGTCTTTGTTGACATCCACATCCAAAATGATGTTGCCTTCTGGCGTGATTTGCGGCGTCACTTCCAGCTTCAAATTCGCCTTACGGAAAGCAATCGATGTCGCTCCGCTGGCGCTGGCCACCTGATAAGGCAATTCTGTGCCCTGCTCGATCAAGGCGCGTGTTTGGTCAGCCGTGATCACACGCGGGCTGGACACAATGCGGCCTTTGCCATCGCCTTCCAAGGCAGACAGCTCTAGATTGAGAAAGCGGTTGGCTGAGGCGTTGAAGATCGATAAAGCAAATGTTGCGGCGCTGAAGCCGTTTTGGCCAACAGCGGGTAGGTTGAAGAAGGGTGTCGAGTCTATTGCAGTCGTCCCTGGTTGAGCGCCAGTGGTTGCAATCACGTTACCGTAGTTAGAGCCCCATGCCACTCGATTGCCACCACCTAGGCTATATCCAGCATCCCCGCCTCGAGTACCTCTCGCATCTGTTGCACCAAGGCGCGCCCCTAGAGATTTACCAAATTGATCAGATGCTTCCACGATACGCGCTTCAATCATCACCTGGCG
>JBJTSL010000308.1:0-2136 GCA_046076625.1 Allobrachymonas sp. | reverse complement strand
GCAAAGCCCATCTTGCCGCTCGACAAGTTCGTGATGCCACGCACTGGATCAATCGCCTCGTAAGTCGGCCCGGCGGTGACGACGACGTGTTTTCCATTAAGCAACTTCGGCTGAAAAAACGCGATCACTTCTTCCAGCAATTCTGCCGCTTCAAGCATCCGCCCATCACCCGTTTCGCCGCAAGCTTGAAAGCCCGAACCCACGCCCATCAGATGTGCGCCATCAGAGGCGAGCTGTTGCAAATTGCGCTGCGTGGCCGGATGACTCCACATTTCGCGGTTCATGGCGGGAGCAATCAAGAGTGGTACGGGCTTCGCACCGCCTTGCACAGAATCCTCACGAGGCCTCGCAAGGCACATCAACGAAAGCAAATCATCTGAGCGCCCATGCAAAAGCTTGGCCATAAAATCCGCACTCGCTGGCGCGATCAAAATGCAATCAGCCTCACGGGATAGGTTGATATGCGGCATATTGTTCTCTTGCCGCGCATCCCATTGGCTCGTGTAAACCGTGCGCCCCGAGAGCGCCTGCATCGTCACGGGCGTGATGAACTGCTCTGCGCCTTCGGTCATGACGACCTGCACCGTTGCATCCTCTTTGATGAGCGCCCGGCAAAGCTCTGCCGCTTTGTAGCAAGCAATGCCTCCTGAGAGGCCTAGGACGATGTGTTTTCCTGTGAGAGCTTGCATGATGCGAATTTATACTGAAGCTGGCGAGCGCCAAACTGTCTTGCCACCGCTGCTCTTATCAATTTGCTTGAGCACATCTTCATGGGCTGCCAGCTCGGCTTCGCTGGGCTGGAGAACGATGAGGTCGAGTTTAGAGAAATCAGTTTGTACAGTGTTTGATCCTTGCGAACTCGTGGTGGCATGGCTATCAATCAGCAGCGCGTCTTGGCCACGAGTGAGGTTGATATATACCTCGGCGAGGAGTTGGGCATCGAGCAATGCGCCGTGAAGCGTGCGGTCTGAATTGTCTACGCCCATGCGTTCGCACAAAGCATCCAAGCCATTGCGTTTGCCGGGAAACAGTTCTTTGGCCATGGCGAGCGAATCGGTGATTTTGCCCACATGCGTGCTGAATTTCGCGTGACCGGCGCGTTGCAGCTCGGCATCCAAGAAGCCCACGTCAAACGGCGCGTTGTGGATGATGATTTCTGCGCCTTGGACGAAATCGAGGAACTCTTGCGCGATGTCTGCGAACTTGGGCTTATCCGCCAAGAACTCCGTCGTCAACCCGTGCACACGCAGCGCATCTTCATGGCTCTCGCGCTCAGGATTGATGTAACAATGAAAATCGTTGCGCGTGATCTTGCGGCTGATCATCTCCACGCAAGCAAGGTTCAGCACACGATCTCCGTTGGCGGGAGACAGGCCGGTGGTTTCAGTGTCGAGGAAGATTTGGCGCATATCGCTATCTTAGCGCTCAGTGATTCTCTTTCGCATGATTGATCGTGTAGCGCGGAATCTCGACGACCAAATCTTTTTGCGCCACGAAGGCTTGGCAACTCAGGCGACTATTCGGCTCTAGCCCCCACGCGCGATCTAGCAAATCCTCTTCGTTTTCATCGAGCTCATTGAGCGATGCAAAACCTTCGCGCACGATGATGTGGCAGGTGGTGCAAGCGCAGCTCATGTCGCAGGCGTGCTCGATGTTCACTCCGTGTTCGAGCAAGGCTTCGCAGATGCTGTCGCCTACGTTGGCCTGAATCTCTTTACCTTGCGGGCAGATTTCGACGTGGGGGAGGATTTTGATGATGGGCATGTTTGTCTACACCTGATCGACTGTTTTGCCAGCTAAGGCTCGGCGAATGCCTGCATTCATGCGCTCGGCGGCGAAGGCTTCTGTGCCTTCTGCCAAGGCCTTGGTGGCGGCTTCTACCTGGACGGCATCTTCTAAGCTCTTGGCAGCGAGGGCGGCTGAGACAAGACTTTCTACTTTTGCACGATCTGCATCGGTGAGTAAATCGCCATCGGCATTCAAAGCAGAGCGTGTGGCAAGCACCATGCGGTCCGCTTCTAGTCTCGCCTCAGCTAGCGCACGGGCGGCCATGTCTTCTTGGGCGGTGCCGAAGCTGTCTTGCAGCATGCGGGCGATTTCATCATCGCTGAGGCCGTAGCTGGGCTTCACATCGAT
>JBJTSL010000307.1:0-4209 GCA_046076625.1 Allobrachymonas sp. | reverse complement strand
CTACGAGCGCGTGTACCCCGCCACCATCAACACCCCGCAAGAAGCGAATTTCGCGGCCGATGTAGCCACCAGGCTAGTGGGCGAAGACAAGGTCTTGCGCAACATGACACCCAGCATGGGCGGCGAAGATTTCTCCTTCATGCTGCAAGTACGCCCCGGCGCTTACATGCGCATTGGCCAGCAAACATCCAGCAGCAAACCGCTGCACAACAGCTGCTACGACTTCAACGATGAGCTGCTGCCGCTGGGCAGCGCGATGTACGCGAGTTTGGTCGAGCAGGGCATGCCTTGCTCTGCTTGATTTTTTGATTTTTTAGGAGAAATGAGATGTTTTCAATGAAAAAAACGGTAGTCGCCGGCGTATTGATTGCGTCAGCAGCTATGCTTTCAATAGCACATGCCAAGACCATTCGCATCGGCAATCAAGGCGATGCGCTGTCGATGGACCCGCATTCACTCAATGAATCGCTGCAATTGAGCGTCACGGGCAATGTGTACGAAGGCCTCACAGGACGCAATAAGGATTTGAGCCTGGCACCCCTGCTGGCCACTTCGTGGAAGCAAACCTCGCCCACCGTGTGGCGATTCGAGTTGCGCAAAGGCGTGAAGTTTCATGATGGCACGCCCTTTACCGCAGATGATGTGATTTTCAGCTACGCCCGCGCCCAAGGCGATGGCTCAGACATGAAGAGCTACCTCAACGATGTGAAGGAATACCGCAAGGTCAACGACCACACGATTGACATCGAAACCAAAGCCCCCTTCCCCATCTTGCCTGAAGTGATCTCTCTCGTGTATGTCATGAGCAAGAAATGGAGTGAAGACAATCAAGCCACCAAGCCTGTAGATCGTCGCCGTGGCATCGAGAATGCCGCTTCCTTCCGTACCAATGGCACAGGCCCGTTCCGTGTACGCGAGCGTCAGCCCGGCGTGAAAACCACCCTAGCACGCAGCGGTAACTATTGGGGCAAGATTGTTGGCAACGTCACCGAAGTGATCTACACCCCGATCACCAACGATGCCACGCGCGTAGCGGCGCTGATTTCAGGTGAAATCGATGTGATGGAGCCCGTGCCGGTACAAGACGTGGCGCGTGTGAACGCAAGCGCCAATGCCAAAGCCCTGCAAGGCCCTGAGCTGCGTACGATTTTCCTTGGCATGGATCAAAAGCGTGATGAGCTGTTGTACTCCAGCGTGAAAGGCAAAAACCCGTTCAAAGACAAGCGCGTGCGCCAAGCGTTTTATCAAGCCATTGACATCGAGGGCATCAAGCGCACTGTGATGCGTGGCGCATCTGCGCCGACCGCCTTGATGGTGGCACCCGGCATCAATGGTTTTGATGCCAATTTGAACAAGCGCCTGCCTTTCGACACCGAAGCCGCGAAGAGATTGCTGGCAGATGCAGGCTACCCCAATGGCTTTGAAGTAACCATGAACTGCCCGAACGACCGCTATGTGAATGATGGCGAGATTTGTCAAGCGGTGGCAGCCAATCTTTCTCGCATTGGCGTGAAGATCAACTTGCAAGCTGAGACCAAGGGTACTTACTTCCCGAAAATCCTGCGCCGCGACACCAGCTTCTATTTGCTGGGCTGGACGCCAGGTACCTATGATTCGCACAACATGCTCAATGCGCTCACACGCTGTGTGGACGACAAAGGCTCTGGCCAGTTCAACCTCGGCGCGTATTGCAATCCCAAGGTCGATGAACTGACCCTGAAGATCCAATCCGAAACAGACAAAGCCAAGCGCCAAGCCATGATCTCGGAAGCTTTCAAACTGCATGCGGACGACATCGGCCACCTGCCCTTGCACCAGCAGGCGCTGGCATGGGGCGTGAGCAAGAAGGTGGATTTGGTGCAACTGGCCGACAACTTCATGCCTTTCAAATGGATGAGTGTGAAGTAAGCACGGCGACTAACGAGCGAGATCAGGATTCCTATGGGTGTGCTTTCCAAGTGGCTTGACAGCGATGTGGGCTATAGCTTCAAAACCTCACCAGTTGCCATTGCGGCGGCTGTGGTGGCCTTCGTCTGCATTTTTTGCGCGGTATTTGCCGGAATCGTCGCGCCCACCAACCCATTTGACCTGACCACGCTCGAACTCTCCGACGCCCGCCTTCCGCCTGCTTGGATCGAAGGCGGTAAAGCCAAATTCTTCTTGGGCACAGACGACCAAGGCCGTGACATTCTCTCGGCACTCATGTACGGCGCGCGTATCTCGCTCGTCGTCGGCATGATCTCTGTCGTGCTGTCGGTCATCATCGGTGTGACACTGGGCTTGCTCGCTGGCTTTCTGGGTGGCTGGATTGACACCCTGCTCATGCGCATCTGCGATGTGATGCTCTCGTTCCCGCCGATTTTGGTGGCGCTTCTCATTGCTGGCGTGGGTCGGGCCATGTTTCCCAATGCACACACCAGTGTGGCCTTTGGTGTGCTGATCATCTCCATCACGCTCACGGGTTGGGTGCAGTATGCGCGCACGGTACGCGGCACGACCTTGGTTGAGCGTAACAAGGAGTATGTGCAAGCCGCCCGCGTGACGGGTGTGGCCTCCAGCCGCATCATGCTTCGTCATGTGCTGCCCAATGTGATGGGCCCTGTGCTGGTGTTGGCCACTATCCATGTAGCCACCGCCATCATCACAGAAGCCACCTTGAGCTTCCTCGGTGTCGGCGTACCGCCCACCTCGCCCTCGTTGGGCACGCTCATCCGCGTCGGCAACGACTATTTGTTCTCCGGCGAATGGTGGATCACCGTCTGGCCAGGGGTGATGCTGATTTTGATTGCCCTATCGGTGAACCTGTTAGGGGACTGGCTGCGTGATGCCTTAAATCCAAGATTGCGGTAAACGATAGGGAGAAACTAATGAAAAACTGGATACTGATTGTTTTGTTGTGTGTGGCGTACACCACAGCTTGGGCGCAGCAAAGCGAAACTGCGCAAAAGCAAAAACTCGCTAAAGAGCTGATTGAAGTCACTGGCTCTATTGATGAGGTCAAAAAACTCAGCAACCAAATGTCTGGAATGATTCGCCAGCAGCTGGTGGCGGATTTACAAAAGCGGATGCCGCAACTGACGAGCCAGCAAATCAACCGCATTGGTGAGGTGATGACTAAGGTGATTGGCGATGAAATGAATCTGGCCTTGGGTGAAATGCTTCCTGTCATGATGCAGAGCATCGAGGGGCTTTATGTCTCGAAATTCAGCTTGGAAGAATTGACGGAAATCCATCGTTTCCATTTGAGCCCAGCGGGTCGCAAGAGTCAGACCATGATGATCAACGAATTGCCACAGTTACTCACACCTGCCATGGCGCAAATGAGCAATATTGGCCCACGCATGGCGCCGCGTTTGCAAGTCGCTTTTCAGCAATTGGTTGATGAGGGCGTTTTGCCGAGAACACGATGAGTCTTTTACAAGTCAAAAATCTAGTCGTCGAATTTCCCAACCGCCGCGGCACGCTGCGGGCACTGGATGATATTTCGTTTGAGATAGCGCCAGGTGAGATTCTTGGCGTGGTGGGTGAGTCGGGCGCAGGCAAATCGCTCACCGGTGCGTCCATCATTGGGCTGCTGGAGCCGCCGGGGCGTGTAGCCAGCGGTCAGATTATGCTCGAAGGTCAGCGGGTTGATAACCTCTCGCATGACGAGATGCGCCACATCCGTGGCCGAAAGATTGGCGCGATTTTTCAAGACCCACTGACCTCGCTCAACCCACTGTATTCCGTGGGCCGCCAGCTCACCGAGACGATTCTGGCGCATTTGCCGGTGAGTGCAGGGGAAGCCCGCACGCGCGCGATTGATTTGCTTAAGTCCACCGGCATTCCCGCCGCCGCCGAGCGGATTGACCATTACCCGCACCAATTCTCGGGGGGTATGCGCCAGCGTGTGGTGATTGCCTTGGCTCTCGCTGCCGAGCCGAAACTCATCGTGGCTGATGAACCCACCACAGCACTCGATGTGTCGATCCAAGCGCAGATCATCAGCCTGCTGAAAAACTTGTGCAAAGAGCGTGGCGCGGCCGTCATGCTGATCACACACGACATGGGCGTGATCGCCGAGACCTGCGACCGCGTGGCCGTGATGTACGCCGGCCGCATTGCCGAAATCGGCCCTGTGCATGAGGTGATCAACCACCCAGCTCACCCCTACACCGCAGGCTTGATGGCCTCGATTCCCGACATGACTGCAGACCGCGAAAACCTTGC
>JBJTSL010000306.1:0-3080 GCA_046076625.1 Allobrachymonas sp. | reverse complement strand
GTCCATCACGGCGCTGAAAATCATGCTGGTGTTACCCTGATCCGCCAAATAGCGCCAGTTGTAGTACGTCTCTTTTTTCAGCTCATATGGAATCACGCGCATCGGCTTGCCCAGCATTTTGCGCACGTCTTCCATCATCATGCCCGGCTGCACTTTGGCAAAGTTTGCAGGCGTGAGCACTTGGCGCAGGGCGCTCATTTTGCCGTCCGTGCCAATCGTGATCATGTAATTGCGGTGGCCGGCGGGTTGGCGGTTGTATTCAAAGATGCGAGCGCCGTTCTCGCCATCCCAAATCTTCTCAGGCTCGCCAAATTTGGCGCGTACATCGGCCTCAGTAGCCACGCCCTCTTCTAATTCTTGAATGCGCTGCTGGTCACAACCCACGAGAGACAGCAAAGCAGCGAGCATGCCCATCGAAATCACCTTTTTCCATGCATGGTTCACTGCAAAAAACTCCATAGAAGCTCCCGTTTACAATACAGGCCATTGATAAAAACAGTGTAACCCCATGTCAACGCTTAAAACCCTGATCGCCAACCTGTTCCTCAAGAACGGCGACTACCAATCCGACGCCACGCACTTCATCACCGACATGAAACGCGCCCGCCCCGAGCTAGTTGCACAACAACGCGCTGGCCGTGCATTGCTTTGGGACAAGAACGTGAACCTGGCCGAGTTGGCTGACGCAAAAGCCGCTCGCGTCAAAAATAAAGCCTACGTTTACGGCACCGAACCTTCTTGAATTCTTGTGCATTGAGCCACGAGACAAGCCCCGTCGTGAACGAACTGCCTGAAACACATTCATCAGCTGTTGAAACAGCTTCGCTGCCCGAATTGGCGCAACTCGCCGCTGCTTCGCCTATGCTGGACACAGGACAGAGCCAGCTCGTGGATACCGTTGCCTTGGCCAAACTCTATGGTGAGCCGCTATTTGCGATGCCGCAGGATTTGTACATCCCGCCCGATGCGCTGGAGGTATTTTTAGAGGCGTTTGAAGGCCCATTGGACTTGCTGCTGTACCTCATCCGCAAGCAAAACTTCAATATCTTGGACATTCCGATGGCGGGCGTGACCAAGCAATATTTGAGCTATGTGGACGAGATTCGCACGCGAAATTTAGAGCTGGCCGCTGAATACCTGCTCATGGCAGCGATGCTGATCGAAATCAAATCGCGCATGCTGCTGCCTCCGAAGAAAACGGAAGATGGCAAAGAGCCCGAAGACCCGCGCGCTGAACTCGTTCGCCGCTTGCTGGAATACGAGCAGATCAAGCTCGCTGCCCACAGGCTGGACGCACTGCCGACCTTTGGCCGCGATTATTTGCGATCTCAGGTGTACATCGAGCAAAGCCTGGCACCACGTTTCCCCGACGTGCATGTACTGGACTTGCAAGAGGCTTGGGCAGCGATTTTGAAGCGCGCAAAATTGGTGCAGCACCACAAAATCACCCGCGAGGAGCTCTCGGTGCGTGAGCACATGAGCATCGTGCTGCGCAAGCTGCAGGGGCGCAAGTTTGTGGAATTTGAAGACTTGTTTGATCCAAGCCAAGGCACGCAAGTGCTGGTGGTCACCTTCATTGCTTTGCTGGAATTGGGCAAAGAGACGCTGATCGAGATCACACAGGCTGAGGCATTTGCACCGATCTATGTGCGCTTGGCTTATACGCCTGCCGCTTGATGGTTTCGTTTACTATACTTTTAAAAGCACTCCGCTCAGTTTTTATGCCGGCGAGCTGCCATTTTCACCTTGAAAATCACTCTCAGAAGCCGTATCTGACCGCTTCATAACTGCCCTGTATTCGTGCGCACGCAACTGCTCCAGCGTAACGAACTCCAGCGCTTTGTACTGCGTGCACTCCAGCACCACCGGCGGGGCAACGCCAGCCTCCCACGCCTCCTTCCAACGCAGCGCACACAGGCACCACCGATCACCCGCTTGCAGACCCGCGAAGCGAAACTCCGGGCGCGGCGTCATCAAATCGTTGCCGCGCTGCAAGGAAAAGACAAGAAACTCCTGCGTGACGCGAGCGCAGATCACATGCGAGCCGTGGTCTTGCTCATTCGTATTGCAGCAGCCATCGCGGTAGTAGCCGGTCAGCGGGTCATACGAACACGGCACGAGCGGCGTGCCCAGTACGTTTTTGGCGGCAAAGCTCATGGCAAGCCAATCATTTGGCTTGCGTGGCTTGAGTCATCTTCATGGCCGAAGCGATCAGGGTCGAGACTTGGCTCATATCGCCTGGCACGACAAGCGTCGTGGTCGCATCAGCAGCCACCTTACTGTAAGCTTCCACAGCCTTCTCCGCTACTTTGAGCTGCACCGCTTGCACGCCGCCCGGCCGCTCAATGGCTTGCGCCACGAAGGCGATGCCTTTGGCTGTGGCTTCAGCCACTGTCGTGATCGCAGCTGCTTGGCCTTCTGCGTTGTTGATGGCGGCTTGCTTATCGCCTTCTGAGCGGGCAATCGCCGCTTCGCGCTCGCCCGTGGCGATGTTGATTTGCTCTTGGCGGCGGCCTTCGGAGGCGGCGATCAGCGCACGCTTTTCGCGTTCGGCGGTGATCTGCTGCTGCATCGCATGCAAAATTTCTTTGGGCGGCGTGAGGTCTTTGATCTCGTAACGCAGGACCTTCACGCCCCAATTCAACGCAGCTTCATCAATCGCGGCAATCACAGAATGGTTGATCGTGGCACGCTCTTCAAAGGTTTTATCCAGCTCAAGCTAAGACTACGACAGCACGGCCAGGGCACTCTATAAGCTCTACGGCTTCTGAGTGGGCCTCCCACCTCAGGGTATTTGGCAGAAGCAACACACCTTAGGTAGGGTAAACACTAAGGATGTAGGGGTAGCACAGGGTTGGTAGAGAAACAAAAAGTACTGGTGGAATGCATGATGCTGCCTGAAGACGCGTAAACTGGCATGCATGTTAGGTCGAGTAAAATAATGCTTAATTACCCCTGTATCCCAGTACCCCTAGAGTGTCACATAATGTAGCCTAGGTTTACCTGTCTTTCCATGTTGCATGTTTTGCACATCCCTTTTCCACAGGTACCGTACTTACTAAGTACAGAGAAAAGGATGG
>JBJTSL010000305.1:0-9352 GCA_046076625.1 Allobrachymonas sp. | reverse complement strand
CCGCCATCCGCGAAATCTTCAAACTGTTGGGTAAGCCGGGCATCATCAGCTTGGCGGGCGGCTTTCCAGATGCAGCGCTGTTTGATGTGGAAGGTATCCGCGAAGCAAGTGTCAAAGCGTTGGCAAATAACCCCGGCGCGGTGTTGCAATACGGCGCAACCGAAGGCTACGACCCGCTGCGCGAGCAACTGGCGCACTACATGGCTGGCAAAGGCGCGAAGGTTGAGCCCACGGGCTTGATCACGACCACCGGCAGCCAGCAAGCGCTTGACCTCATTGGCAAAACCATGATCTCCCCCGGTGACAAGGTGATCGTGGAAGCGCCCACTTTTCTAGCCACGATTCAATGCTTTCGCCTCTACGGTGCGAATCTCGTGGGCGCGCCGATTGACGCGGATGGCGTGAAGGTCGATGAACTAGAACAACTCATCATCGAGCACAAGCCAAAATTGATCTACCTCATCCCCACGTTTGGCAACCCCAGCGGTGCGATGCTGAGCTTGGCGCGCAGGAAGCGCGTGCTGGAGTTGGCCGTGCAGCACAAGGTGCTGGTGGTGGAAGACGATCCGTATGGCGAGTTGTATTTCAATGCTCCGCCGCCGCCTTCCATGCTCGCTCTATCTGGCAGCATTCCCGGCAGCCGCGACTGGCTCGCGCATTGTGGCAGCCTCAGCAAAGTGCTCTCACCCGGCCTGCGCGTGGGCTGGCTGATTGCGCCATCTGAGCTGCTGGCCAAAGCCACGATGTGCAAGCAATTCTCCGATGCGCACACCAGCAATCTCGCGCAAGCCACCGCCTGCGAATACCTGAAGATGAACCGCATGGCCAGCGCACTCGCCCGTGTGCGCCCCGCGTATGCCGAGCGTGCGCAGGCGCTTTGCACTCAGCTCAAAAAAGTGTTGGGAGATGGTATTGAATTCTCCGCCCCGCAAGGCGGCATGTTCGTCTGGGCGCGCCTCACGGCTGACGGCGCGGATGCACGCGAATTCGCCAAACAGGCCATCGAGCGTGGTGTGGCCTTCATTCCCGGCACGCCTTTTTACGCGGTGAACCCCGATCACGCCACACTGCGTTTCAGCTTTGCCACATCCAGCATCGAGAAAATTGAAGAAGGCGTGGCAAGGCTCAAGGCTTAAACCACGCAACTTCCCAAACCACGCGTTTTCTGTCAATATTCTCCACGTGCAACTCAACATCCACCCGCCCACGCCGCTGGAATACTTTGCCACCCTCGTGGCCGATGACGATGCCTTTCCCCTGATGGAAGCCGCTGCCTGCATCGCACAAGATGAGTATGCCGAGCTTGATGTCCAGCAGGTGCTCGGCGATGTGGATCAGCTCGTGGCGCGCCTGAAGCGCCGCATCCCGCAAGACGCAGCGGCCCTGCACAAACTGCGAGCGTTACAGCAATTTTTCTACCGCGATATGAGCTTCGCAGGCAACGCGAACAATTACTACGATGCTGACAACTCCTACCTGAACGCCGTCTTGCGCACACGCAAAGGCATCCCCATCAGTCTGGCGGTGATTTGGCTGGAAATCGCGCAAGCCATTGGCCTGAACGCACGCGGCGTCAGCTTTCCCGGTCATTTCATGATCAAGGTCACGCTGCCGCGCGGCCAGGTGGTGATCGATCCACTTACGGGGCAAAGCCTCTCGCGCGAAGAACTCTCCGAGCGCCTAGAGCCCTACAAACGTCGCAGCGGTTTGGTGGACGATTTCGATGTGCCGCTGGGCCTGTACCTGCAATCGGCCAAGCCGCGCGAGATCCTCACCCGCATGCTGCGCAACCTCAAAGAAATTCATAAAGGCCAGGAAGACTGGCCACGCATGATCGCCGTGCAAAACCGCTTGATTGCCCTGCTGCCCGAAGCTTGGGCCGAATATCGTGACCGCGGCCTTGCACTGGCCGAGATGGGCGAAAAAATCGGTGGGACGAGCGCCGCCGTGCCCGATTTGGAGCTGTATCTGTCCAAGGCGGAGGACGCGCTGGACATTGATGCGATTGCAGAGCTGGTCGCAGGCTTGCGGCAAACTTAGGGCGTGCTCGCCCTAATTGATCAATTCGCTCAAGAGCCGGCGAACCCGAGCTGGCTGCTCGTGAATAATCCAGTGCGTCGCATCGTCAACGCGATGAATTTGTAAATCGGGAATATAGGCTTCTAAGCCGTTGATCAAACCCGGCGGTAACGCTGGATCTTGCATGCCCCAGATCACTTGGGTCGGCACGTTCACTGTGAGTGCCTCATGCGGAATCTCAATCCCATGAATCGCACTTTTCTCATCCAACGGCGGCTTGAGCGGAGATGCTCGGTAGTAGTTGCAGCCGCCGGTGAGGCCTTGACTCCACATCTCGCGATATTGTGCTTTGGTGGCATCATCGAGCCAAGCGTATTTGCCGTCCACTGCGCCGAGGCGGCTGAAAAACTCAAACAAGCGGCGGAAATCATCTTCGGCCAGCAAGGCCTCGGCGTCAGGCCGGCAGAGGAAATTCATGTAGCTGCTGGCCGCTTGCTGGGCTGGGTCGCTCTTCAAGCCGCGCAAAAACGTTCCCGGATGTGGCGAATTGATGATGCACAGCTTGCGCAAAAGCTGCGGCATTTGATTGGCCAAATTCCAAGCCACCGCGCCACCCCAGTCGTGCGCCACCAGCGCCGCCAGCGGCTGATTCGGCGACTCAATCGCCATCAAAGCCACGATGTCTTGCACCAAATGCTTGGCACGGTATTGCGCCACATCCGCCGGGCTGGATGACTTTTCAAACCCTCGCAAATTCGGCGCCACGCAGCGAAACCCACGCGCAGCGAAGTGCTCCAATGTCGCATCCCAAATAAAGGCTGCTTCTGGGAAACCATGCAAAAACACGATCACTGGCTGTCCCGGCAAGCCCACGCTGCGACACGACAGGCGGATGCCATGAGGCAATTCGAGCAGGGTTTGGGCAATCATGGTGGATTCCTAGATACTATAAAACTAATAGCAGTCTATGCAGATTCTATGCCGGCGCACTGCCAAAAAAGCTTCCAAAATGTGCTTTAAGCGACTCAACAGTACCTACCGCGGCACGCGCCATGCATACAGCCTCATCGCTGCCTCTTCAATGCCCATGCGCTTGAGCGATGAGAACAGTTGCACATCGCCGCCCGCCGTTTGCAGTTTGGCAATTGACAAGGCCTTCGCGCTCTCGGTTTTATTGAGCTTGTCCGCCTTGGTGAGCAAGACCACAAACTCCAACCCCGCTTCCACGCGGGAGCGAATCACATCGAGCAGGCTTTCGTCCAACTCCGTCAAACCGTGGCGCGAATCAGCCAGCATCACCACCGCCTTGAGCTGAGGCCGCGAGACGAGGTAATTGGCCATCACCTGCTGCCAACGCGCCTTGGAGAGCTTGTCCACCGCCGCATAGCCGTAGCCGGGCAAATCGCACAAGATCAGGTCGGTTGTGCCCTGTTTGCCCACGGAAAACATATTGATATGCTGCGTGCGCCCTGGCGTTTTGGAGGCATAGGCGAGTTGGCGCTGTTGGCACAGCGTGTTGATGCAAGTGGATTTACCCGCATTGGAGCGACCCACAAAAGCCACCTCTGGAAAATCATGCGCGGGTAATTGGTGAAGCTGGGCTGAGGTGGTGAGAAAGCGCGCAGTGTGCAGCCAAGACAGCGCTGCCTTGCCCTCTTCGCTGCTGCCTGAGACGGCTTGCGCGGCCTGCGAGGCCGCCCGCGAGCGGGGCGTACTGCGGCGGTAGCTGGGTGGCGCAGCCTGGGCTTTTGCGGCAAGTTTCGGGCTGGAAGCCGGCTTTTTTGAAGTTTCGGTCATCCGCCATTGTAAAATCTACAGGTTTACCCGATTACAAATTCAGAGTTCACCATGAAATTGATCGCCAGCGCACTGCTGACCGCCCTTTTTTCCCTTTCCGTGTCAATGTCTGCCTTTGCAGCAGACACAAAGCCCGCTGGCCCGAAAATCGACGCCGCTGCGGGAGCGAAGAAATACGAAGCTGTGTGCGCGGCCTGCCACGGCGCAGACGGTAACTCCGGCTCGCCCGAGAACCCCAAGCTGGCTGGCCAGCATCCGGAGTATCTGGTCAAGCAATTGCAAGAGTTCAAAAATGGCAAGCGCAAGAATGCCGTGATGCAGGGCTTTGCCAGTCAGCTTTCCGATGAAGACATGCGCAACATCGCCGCTTGGGCTGCCACCCAAAAAGCCAAGCCGGGTTTTGCCAAAGACAAGGCCTTGGTGGCCACGGGTGAGCGCATCTACAAAGGCGGCATCGCTGACAAGCAAATCGCAGCATGCGCCGGCTGCCACAGCCCCTCTGGCGCTGGCATTCCCTCCCAATACCCACGCTTGGCCGGCCAGCACGCGGACTATATCGCCTCGTCTCTCAAAGCTTACCGCGATGGCGGTCGCACCAACAACGCCGTCATGACCCAAGTCGCCGCCAAGCTGAACGACCGCGAGATCAAGGCTGTGGCTGATTACATTGCCGGCCTGCGCTGAAATAGTTTGTGAACCATTTGAGCCCAAAAGGCTCAATAAAGGCGGGTTTCTCCATCAGGAAACCCGCTTTTTTCATGGGCATTTGAGACAATCCCGTATTCCCCTGCAAGATCACCCCCATGTCCGTCTCCACCCAAGGATTGCGCCTGAAAACACCTTCGCATGCGCTGCGCGCCAGCGTCGAGCTGCTGTCTTCCATGCGTTTTTCGATTTCGCTGCTCACCGTCATCTGCATCGCCTCCGTGATTGGCACGGTGCTCAAGCAAGGCGAGCCGCAGAGCAACTATGTGAACCAATTCGGGCCTTTTTGGAGCGATGTGTTCATCAGCTTGAGTCTGCCCACGGTGTACAGCGCTTGGTGGTTCATGCTGATCCTGGCTTTTTTGGTGATTTCTACCTCGCTGTGCATCGCCCGCAACACACCGAAAATTCTGGCCGATTTGAAAGTCTTCAAAGAAGGCATGCGCGAGCAAAGCCTCAAAGCTTTTGGACACAAGCACGAAGCGTCTCTCGCTCAAGACACCGCCACAGCCACCGACCGCATTGCCCGCCAACTCGCCGGCTCTGGCTGGAAAGTGAAGGTTCAGCAGCGAGAGGCTGACGTCAACTCGGGGCGTTCTGGTGGCACGATGATCGCCGCCAAAGCCGGCAGCGCCAACAAGCTCGGCTACATCGCCGCGCACAGCGCCATCGTCTTGGTCTGTATCGGTGGCCTGCTCGATGGGGATTTGTTCATTCGCATGCAGCAATGGTTTGGCGGGAAAACGATCTTCACTGGCGGCGGCATGATTGCCGAGGTGCCTGCGCAGCACCGTTTGCCACCCAATAATCCTGCCTTTCGTGGCAATATGTTTGTGGCAGAAGGCACGAGTGCGTCGACGGCCATTTTGAATCAAAACGGCGGCGTGCTGTTGCAAGATTTGCCATTTTCCATCGAGCTCAAAAAATTCATTGTGGAGCACTATTCGACTGGCATGCCCAAACTGTTTGCCAGCGAGATCGTGATTCACGACAAAGAGACGGGCGAGAAAAAAGAAGCGCGTGTGGAAGTGAACCACCCGGCACGGCATCGCGGCATCGAGATTTACCAATCCAGCTTTGACGATGGCGGCTCGGGCGTGAAGCTGCAAGCCGTGCCTTTGGCGGCGGGCGGCAAGGTGTTTAGCGTGGAAGGCCAAATTGGCGGTCAATCGCAGCTCAAAAGAGGTGACGCAGACGGCGAAACCGCCGCCGACAAAATGACGGTGGAATACACCGGCCTGCGGGTGATCAATGTCGAAAACTTCAAAGGCGATGCGGCATCGGGTGCTGATGTGCGCAAAGTGGATTTGAAAGCCTCGCTCGACAAAACCTTGGGCTCGGCCAATAAGCTCGGCCAAGACAAGGGCCTGCGCAATGTGGGCCCGAGCATCGTTTACAAACTACGCGATGCCGCCGGCCAAGCCACGGAGTTCCACAACTATATGCTGCCGGTGATTCTGGACAAGAATGAAAAGGGCGAAGGGCTGCCGATCTACCTTTGGGGCATGCGAAAAAACACCAACGATCAGTATTCCTACCTGCGCGTGCCCGCCGACCCTGAAGGCAGCCCAGACACCTTCTCCCGCATGCGCCTCGCGCTGCAAGAGCCTGCGCTGCGCGAGCAAGCCGTGCGCCGCTATGTGAAGCTGGCGATTGACCCCACCAAGCCCGAGATGGCGCAGCAGCTCACGATTTCTGCCGGTCGCGCTTTGAACTTGTTTGCTGGCGCGGAGCAGGTGGGTGGCAAAGAGGTGGCGGGTCTACAAGCGATTGCTGATTTCATGGAAACTGCCGTGCCGGCGGCTGAGCGCGAGAAAGCGGGCGAAGTGCTGGTGCGCATCTTGAACGGCGTGATTTTTGAGCTGGCGCAGCTCACACGCGAACAAGCCAAGCTGGCACCCTTGCCGCCCGATGAAAAAACCCAAGCCTTCATGTCGCAGGCCGTGGTGGCTTTGTCAGATGCTTTTTTCTACCCTGCCCCTTTTGCCCTGACGCTCAAGGAATTCACGCAAATCCAAGCCAGCATCTTCCAACTGGCGCGTGCTCCGGGCAAATGGGTGGTGTACACCGGCTGCCTTTTCCTCATCTTGGGTATTTTTGCCATGCTCTATGTGCGCGAACGTCGCGTATGGGTGTGGATCACGCCAGAGGGAAATGCCTCTAAGGCACAAATGGCGCTATCAACCAACCGCAAAACCATGGATGGCGACAAGGAGTTTGAGATGTTAAAAACCAAGTTGTTAGGCATAGCAGCATGAACACAGCCACCATCAACTACAACGAGAGCTATTTCTCCAAGCGCAATGCGTCCGATTGGATCTTTGCAGTGCTTGTTATGCTTGGCGCAGCCTATGCTTTCATGCGCTATTCGCCCTCGATGGATGTTTATGAAAAATGGATCTTGGCGGGCGCCGTGCCCAGCGCCATCTGGCTCGGTTGGTTCTGGAGACCCTTACGCCCGCTGATGCTCACTGTGGCGTTCTTCTCGCTGGTGGCCATTGGTTCATATCAGCGTGATCTGGGGCGTGCAGAGAACGTCTTTTGGCTCAAATACTTGCTGCCGAGCCAATCTGCGATTTTGTGGATGTGTGTCTTGACGCTGCTGAGTACCGTGTTTTACTGGGTGGGCGTGTTCAAGCAGTCGCATGCGGCTACATGGTCGAACCTAGGCACCAAGCTCGCTTGGAGCGCGGTGACAATGGCGCTCATTGCCACCATGGTGCGTTGGCATGAGAGCCATTTGCTCGGGCCTGATATTGGGCATATCCCTGTGAGCAATTTGTATGAAGTGTTTGTGCTCTTCGTGTGGATGACCACATTGTTCTATCTGTATTACGAGACGCACTACAAAGACCAGCAGCACATTCGCTCGCTCGGCGCGTTCGTCATGCTCGTCATCAGCGCGGCGGTGGGCTTTATCGTTTGGTACAGCTTGGATCGCGGCGCACATGAAATCCAGCCACTCGTGCCCGCACTCAAAAGCTGGTGGATGAAACTGCATGTGCCGGCGAATTTTGTGGGCTACGGCACGTTCTCACTCGCGGCCATGGTGGCTTATGCTTACTTGCTCAAATCCAACGTGGGTGCGCAAAGCAAATTGCGCTTAGGCGCTTTGTGGTTCGGCGGCTTCGTGCTGTTCATGATTTTCCTTGGGCCCGTGGCGCTGCGCGGCAAAACGATCACCACCGACTACGTGTTCTACCCCATCGCCGCTGCCTTGATTTCCTTCGCTCTCGTGTGGCTGCGCAGCCGCATCAGCGCCCGTTTGCCTGAGTTTGAAGTGCTCGATGATGTGATGTACAAATCCATCGCCGTGGGCTTCGCCTTCTTCACCATCGCCACCGTGCTCGGTGCGCTTTGGGCGGCAGAAGCTTGGGGCGGCTACTGGAGCTGGGATCCGAAAGAAACTTGGGCACTGATCGTCTGGCTCAACTACGCTGCGTGGCTGCACATGCGCCTCATGAAAGGCCTGCGCGGCGAAGTAGCCTCTTGGTGGGCGCTCGCGGGCTTAGGCGTCACCACATTCGCCTTCATTGGCGTCAATATGTTTCTCAGCGGTTTGCACAGTTACGGATCGTTGTAAGAACTCAGCAACTCCCCCCGACTCAAAGCCATACTGGAGCACCCTATGTTGATCAAGACACATTCCCACGGCTTTGACCACGGCATCCCCAGCGAAATCACCTCACGTAGCGCTTTTGAAGGCCGTCGAGACCTGCTCAAGCTCTGGGGCACGGGCGCTGCGGGTGCTGCACTCGCTTCAATCGCTGCGCGTGATGCACGAGCAATGGGCGGTTTGGCTAAGCTCCCCGGCGGCAAGAGCGCAGTTGCTGGTGCCAATGTGATGGAAAAAGTCACCGACTACAAAGACGCGAGCACCTACAACAACTTCTACGAATTCGGCACCGACAAAGCCGACCCTGCCAAGAATGCCCACACGCTGACACCCAAGCCTTGGACGGTCGAGATCACCGGCGCCGTGAAGAAACCCGGAAAGATCGGCATTGAAGACTTACTCAAAGTCTCGGCCATGGAAGAGCGCATCTATCGCTTTCGCTGCGTGGAAGGCTGGAGCATGGTGATTCCTTGGGTGGGTTATTCGCTATCTGAGTTGATCAAAAAAGTGGAGCCGCTGGGCAATGCGAAATATGTGGAATTCATCACCTTGGCCGACCCCAAGCAAATGAATGGCCTGCGCAACGGCTCGCTTGATTTCCCTTACGTGGAAGGCCTGCGCATGGACGAAGCCATGCACCCGCTCACCATGCTGGTATTTGGCATGTATGGTGAGGTGCTACCCAATCAAAACGGAGCGCCGCTGCGCCTCATGTCGCCTTGGAAATACGGCTTCAAAGGCGGCAAGAGCATCGTGCAAATCCGCTTCACCGAGCGCGAGCCTCGCACATCATGGAACAAAGCTGCGCCGCAGGAATATGGCTTCTTCAGCAACGTCAACCCCAATGTCGATCACCCCCGCTGGAGCCAAGCCTCCGAGCGCCGCATCGGCGAAGAAGGGGGCATCTTGGCCAAGAAGCGCAAGACTCTGATGTTTAACGGCTACGAGCCTCAAGTCGGCCAGCTCTACGCCGGCATGGATCTGAAAAAGTTCCATTGAGCCTTTCATGGTGTTGAGCCGCGCCGCCCTCTTAAAACCTGCGGCAAAAGTCATTCTGTTCATCGCATGTACGCTGCCCTTCGCGTGGCTCGCGTATGGTGTGTTTGCTGACAAGCTCGGTGCTAACCCCACCGAATACATCACCCGCTTCACCGGCGACTGGACGCTACGCCTGCTTTGCCTCGTTTTGCTCGTCACGCCGCTGCGCGTGATGAG
>JBJTSL010000304.1:0-2630 GCA_046076625.1 Allobrachymonas sp. | reverse complement strand
GTCGGCGGCGTGGTCTATCGCGTGATGGCGCAGCGCGCTGAGACACCGGCAGGCGAATTCGTGCTGCTGCTGGCCGATGGCTCGGACGCACGCCAAGGTTGGCTGCGCTCCCTGCTCATCAAAGTGCTGCTGCCCAATGCCTTGCTTTTGCTGGCGGTGGGCTTTGCGGTGAGCGTTGCAGTGGCGCGCGCACTCAAGCCCTTGACTGAAGTGGCGCGCGACGTGGCGCAACGCTCGCCGCGCGATTTGACCGAACTCGATGCGCAGCAAACACCGCCAGAAATCCGTCCCTTGGTGCAGTCGCTCAACCGCTTGTTTGGCATGGTCAATGCGCAAAGCGAAACGCAGCGCCGCTTCATTGCGGACGCCGCGCACCAATTGCGTACACCGCTGGCTGGCCTGCAGGCGCAGGTGGAGGCTTGGGTTCAGGCTGCACGCGGCCACGGGCGCGACATTTATCATGAAAATACGCCTCACGCCGGCATGGAATTTGCGCAAAATGATATCACGTTAAGAGCAGATGAGTTGATCCGGTTGCGCGATGCCACACGCCGCACCTCGCAATTGGCCACCCAACTGCTTGCGCTTTCGCGGGCTGACACGCACAACCTGAGCGCACAGCCCATGCAGCGTGTGGATCTGGCGCAACTGTGCCGCGATGTGCTGGAGCAGCATTTAGACGCTGCTACGGCGCAAGGCATTGATCTGGGTGTTGAGCTGGAAGCCTCTGAGCCCTTGATCACCATGGGCCATGATTGGCTGCTGCGCGAGTTGCTATCCAACATCACCGACAACGCGATCCGCTACACCGCGCTGGCTCACACAACTGCCCCCAAGAGCGCCGGCTCACAAGTGACCTTGGTGGCCAAGCCTCATCAAGCGGGATTCGTACTGCAGGTACGCGACAACGGCGCGGGCATTGCGCAAGACGAGCGAGACAAAGTGCTGGAGCGCTTTTACCGCGTGCAGGGCACTGGCGGCGAAGGCAATGGCTTGGGGCTGGCCATTGCACAGGAAATCGCCAAGCTGCATCACACGCGCTTGCAATTAATCGATGCTGACTCTCTGGCACCGCTTGGCCAGCGCGGCTTGCTGGTGAGTGTGATTCTGCCGCGTGCCTCCGCTTGAGACCCGGATTGGGCAGCCTCCGCCCAAGCGCCATCTGAGACCGTCTCAAGCTGTGCGAGAATGTTTTCCATGTCAGAAGCCGAAACCACCGAATCATCCGCCCCCGAGACTCCCGCGCGCAAACGCCCCAAGCCGGGCGAGCGCCGTGTTCAAATTCTGCAAACCTTGGCTGGCATGCTGGAGCAACCCGGCGCGGAGCGCGTGACCACGGCGGCGCTCGCAGCCAAGCTCGATGTGTCGGAGGCCGCCCTCTACCGGCATTTCGCCAGCAAAGCGCAAATGTACGAAGGCCTGATCGAGTTCATCGAAGAAACCGTGTTCGGCTTGGTCAATCAGATCGCCCAGCGCGAAACGCAAGCAGGGCAACGTATCGCCAAAACGATCGCGATGCTGCTGCAGTTTGCCGAGAAAAACCCCGGCATGTGCCGCGTGATGGCTGGCGACGCGCTGGTGCACGAACACGAGCGATTGCAGCAGCGCATGAATGCCCTGTTTGACAAACTCGAATCGCATTTCAAGCAAAGTCTGCGCGAACTCTCCGCCGGCAGCGCCACGCCCACGGTGGACGCGCAGGCCAAGGCCAGTGTGCTCACGGCCTTTTGCATGGGCCGCTTGCAGCGCTTTGCCCGCTCCGGCTTCAAACGCAGCCCCAGCGAACATTTGGAAATGAGCTTGGCGCATTTGTTGGCTTGATCCCAGTTGTGCATTTACTCCTAAAATAATAGCACACTGCGCAGATTTTATGCCGGCGAACAGCTTGTTTCGCTCATAAACTCGGGTTTCAATGCCTATGCTTCGAATCACCTTGGCTGGCAGCGCGGTCGATCTGCTGCCCAGCGGCGCGATGCTGCTGCGCGATTCAGGCAGCCTCTTGATTGCCGATTTGCATTTGGGAAAAGCCAGCAGTTTTCGCCAGCTCGGCGTGCCCGTACCGCATGGCACCACGCAAGACAATTTGACCTCTTTGAGCGCCGATCTGAGCGCCACGCAAGCCCAGCAACTGATCTTTTTGGGCGACTTCTTACACGCCCGCGCCGCGCACACACCCTCCCTGCATGAAGCGCTCATGCATTGGCGTGGTCAACATGCGCAGTTGCCTATGCGTCTGATTCGCGGCAACCACGACAGCCGTGCCGGCGATCCGCCCCCTGAGCTGGGCATGGAGGTGGTGAACGAGCCGAACTTACTCGGTCCTTTTGCGCTATGCCACCATCCGCAACTCGTTGCAGGCCACTACAGCTTGGCCGGCCATTGGCATCCCTGCGTTACCCTGCACGGCAAAGCGCGAGAGCGTCTGCGCTTGCCTTGCTTCTGGCTGGGCGATGAAGTGTCCCACCCCATGGGCACCTTGCCGGCGTATGGTGACTTCACTGGCATGCATCCGATTAAGCGGCGGCATGCGGATAGGGTCTATGCGGTGGCGGGGGATGTGGTTCGGAAGGTTTGAAGAAAATATCCAATACAGGATGCCAAGGTCGCAAAAGTTGCGCCCGGTATTCATG
>JBJTSL010000303.1:0-7815 GCA_046076625.1 Allobrachymonas sp. | reverse complement strand
CTCTATTCCGCCTCGCTGGCGATGACCAAGCTGTATCAGCCCCTGCTCGCACCTCTGGGGTTGACCTATCCGCAATACTTGGTGATGCTGGTACTCTGGGAGCGCGATGTGGTGGCTGTGTCTGAGATTGGCCAGCGCTTGAACTTAGATTCTGGCACGCTCACGCCTTTGCTCAAGCGCTTGGAACAGCAAGGTCTGTTGCTGCGTTCGCGTGATGCGCAAGACGAGCGGCGTGTGCGCGTGAGTTTGAGTGAAGCGGGCAAAGCTTTGAAGGAGCAGGCGCTTGAAATTCCGGACTGTGTTCTGCAAGCTACGCAATGCTCACTGCAAGAAATCCAAACGTTGACAGCGCAAGTGCAGGCTCTTCGCGCGACGATTCAGTCCACGCTGCAACCCCCTTTGCAAGTGGCATGAATTTTTCACCCAGGTTTCATTGAAAGGAAACACCATGACCGCCCTCCAAAAAGTTCTGTACACCGCCAAAGCCTACACCACGGGTGGCCGCGAAGGCACATCGCGCACCGACGATGGTCTGCTGGATGTCAAACTCTCGCCCCCCAAAGCGATGGGCGGCGCTGGCACGGCCACCAATCCTGAGCAACTGTTTGCCGCTGGGTATTCGGCCTGCTTCATGGGCGCGATGAAGCACGTCGCCGGCATGAAGAAAATCGCTGTGCCTGCAGATGCAAGCATCGATGCGGAAGTAGACATTGGTCCGATCCCCGCAGGTTTTGGCATCGCTGCTCGCCTCACGGTGAACTTGCCAGGCATGGACAAAGCTGTGGCGCAAGATTTGGTCAACACCGCGCACCAGGTTTGCCCTTACAGCAATGCCACGCGCGGCAATATTGATGTGACGATCACCGTTGCTTAAACGACCATAAGGCAAGGTTGGTGCGGGCGCATCAGCCGGGCTGCGATTGCAGCCACTGCATGTAGTGAGTCACGCCGGTCTGCACATCGGCAAACGCGTGATCACAGCCGACTTGGCGCAGGGCTGAGAGATCAGCTTGTGTGTAGCTTTGGTATTTGCCGACCAGTGCTTGCGGAAAATCGACGTAGTCGATGAGCTTTTCAGGCGCGATCTCTGGGTGTAAGCTGCTCGCTACAGCGCGAGCGACATCATTGAAGGGCTGGGCGCGACCTGTACCAAGATTGAAAATACCGCTGACGTGCGGATGATCGAAAAACCACAGGTTGACAGCCACCACATCGCGGACGCTGACAAAATCGCGCCGTTGCTCACCCGCCCCATAGCCGCCATACGCGCCAAATAGTTTGATGCGGCCTTCGCCTTGCATTTGATGAAACTGGTGAAACGCCACGCTGGCCATGCGGCCTTTGTGTTGCTCGCGCGGGCCATAGACGTTGAAATAGCGAAAGCCGGCGACTTGGGTTGCAACATTTGCAAAGCGTGAATTGGGCGCAGTGCCGAGCGTCTCGCGCATGAGCTGGTCAAACAGCAGTTTGCTCTCGCCGTACAAATTCAGCGGGATTTCATTGTTAGGGCGTTCAGCGAACTCGATGCTGTTGCCATACACCGCCGCTGATGAAGCATAGAGCAGTCGCGTGCGCTGCTGCTGGCAGGCTTGAAACAACTGACGGGTGCAATCAAAGTTGTGCGCCATCATGTAATCGCGCCGCGTCTCCATCGTGTCGCTGCAAGCGCCTTCGTGGAATACGGCTTCGACATGGCCGAATTCGCCTTGAGCAAAACGGGTGTAAAAGCTCTGCGATGGAACGAACTCTGCGAATTTCAAATCGGCCAAGTTGCGAGCCTTGAGGCCATCGCGGTCGTCATCCACTGCAACGATGTCGGTCATGCCGCGCGCATTGAGGCCTTCAATCAAGTTGGCGCCGATAAAACCCGCCGCTCCAGTTACTACTAATTTCATAGCAATCAGTGCATATTCTATGCCGGCGAACTGCCGTTTTTGTTCAAAAAAACCTCTTCAAACGAGGCTGTGGCCGTGCCAAACTTGCCGACCACGATGCCACCCGCCTTGTTGGCAAAGGGCAGGGCGTCGCGCAGGCCCATACCAACCGCCACACAGGTGGCCAGTGCGGCAATCACCGTGTCTCCCGCTCCAGTCACGTCAAATACCTCACGTGCTTGTGCGGCCACGGTGCAATCGCCCATCTCGTCAAACACCGTCATACCTTCTTCGCTGCGCGTCAGCACCAGCGCCTGCAAGCCTAGCTGCGCGCGCAGGTTCTGTGCCTTGCCGCGCAGCTCATCTTCGCTGTGCCACGCGCCCACCACGGCGGCCAGCTCAGCGCGGTTGGGCGTGATGGCGGTAGCGCCTAGGTAGCGGGAATAATCGTTGCCCTTGGGGTCGATCAGCACTGGCTTGCCTGCTTGCCGCGCCGCTGCGATCATGGGCGCCACATGCGCGAGGCCGCCCTTGGCGTAATCGGAAAACAGCACACAGCCTTGCGCGGGCAGCAGTTGCGTAAACACCGCAGACTGCACCGCCAGTGCGTCGTGCTGCGGTGGTGTTTCAAAATCCAGACGCAAAAGCTGCTGGGCGCGGCCAATCACGCGCAACTTCACCGTTGTGCGCAGTTTGGGGTCTTGCGCCAAGTGGTAATGGATGCCGCTTTGGTCGAGCAAAGCTTGCAGCTTGCGCCCCGCTTCATCTGCGCCCACCACGCCCACAAAACTGGCCTGCGCACCGAGGCAGGCAACGTTGTAGGCCACATTCGCTGCCGCGCCGATGCGCTCCTCCTCGCGCTTCACGTTTACCACTGGCACTGGCGCTTCCGGGCTGATGCGATCGACATCGCCATGCCAATAGCGATCCAGCATGGCGTCGCCCACGACGAGGACGCTGGCTTTTGAGAGTTGTTCGCGAGTGATGGTCATAGTTCTTCTACTCTGCGCGTGCTGTAACTGTCCCAGCTCTGACAGCCGGGGCATTGCCAGAAATGGCGGCTGGCTTCGAAGCCGCAAGCGGCGCAGCGGTAGCGCAGCAGGGGCTGGGCGGCTTTGTCGAGCGCGCGTTGGATGTCGGGCGGCGTGGCGGGGTTGGCTTTCATCAACTGTGCGGCCACTACGAGTGAAGGCTCGGCTTTCAGATGCTCAAGCAACAAGGCGGAGGCTGCTGCCGCGCTGGGCGTGCTTGCATGCAGTTGCTGCAAGGCTTGCAAGGCATCGAGGGAGTGGCTTTGCACATAAAAGGCTTGCAGCGCAGCCTGCACAGCCTCCGTGCGATGGCTCGCCAAGCCCAATTGCACCAGTTTATTTGCTATCAAAGGAATAGCATTTGGCGAAGATTCTATGCCGGCCAGAAGCGTATTGAGCGCTAAATCTGGATCTCCACTGGCTTCTTGCAGAGCAGACAAGGCCATGGGCGGGCGGGCAGCTTGAGGTGCCACGCGGATGGCCTCTTGCAACAAGCTGGCCTGTTGCTCGGGTGCAGCCAGTGCAGCCTGCTCACAAAGATAATGCGCCAGGCGCGTGCTGAAATCGCCTTGGCCACTGGTTTGCAGTTGTTGTGCCACTTGCTGCGCGGCGGGCCAATCACGCGTGCGCTCAAAAATCGACATGCGAGCCAGCCGTGCCTCTTGCTCAAACTTCGTGCCTTCAAGCTTGCCCATAGCGTCTTCCGCTCGGTCCAACAAACCCGCTTTCAGGAAATCTAAGGCCAATGCGTGTTGTGCGCGAACATGATCGGCCTTGGGCAAATCACCGCGTGCTAGCAGATGCTCATGCACACGCACGGCGCGGTCGTATTCGCCACGGCGGCGAAACAGGTTACCCAAAGCGAAATGCAATTCAGACGTATCGGGGTCTTTTTGCACCGCTTCAATGAAGGCATCAATCGCTTGGTCTTGCTGCTCGTTGCGCCAATGGTTGAGGCCCTTGCAATAGACTTTGGGCGAGCGTTTGTTGTCAATGCGCAGTTGGCGGATATCAAAACGCGAAGCCAGCCAGCCGAGCACGAAGGCCAGCGGCAGTCCCAACAGCAGCCATGTGATGTCAATGTCCATCCTGGCCTTGGGGGAGAGGGGAGGGGGTAAGGGCGGGTGCAGAAGACATGCGCGCAGCCTCCGCCTTGCGCCTACGCCACCAGCGCGGCAGCATGCCCAGCACGCCCACCACCAGCCCGGCAGTGAACGCCAGCAGCACGATCACCACAAGGGGTGCTTTCCACTGGTTGCCAAAAAAGAAATGCGCGACCACCTCGTGCTGATTGTTCAGCGCGAAGGCAAACAGGGTGAAAAAAATGGCTGCTTTCAGTATCCACTGAAGCAGCCACAGGATTTTTTGCATGGCAACTTCTTGATTGAGTTGCCTTGGATTCTATCGGGTCAGCTTATAACAAACCCTTCGCGCGCATCTCTTCCGTCTTGGCATCCACCGCTTCGCGCAAGGCTTTGCCGGGTTTGAAATGCGGTACGCGCTTTTCGGGAATCGTCACGGCCTCGCCGGTGCGGGGGTTGCGCCCCACACGCGGCAGCCGGCGATTGACCGAGAAGCTGCCAAAGCCACGGATTCCAATGCGATGGCCCTTGACCAGCGCGTCACCCAGCGCGTCAAGAATCGTCTTGACGGCAAACTCGGCATCGCGCTGGGTGAGCTGCCCAAACTGCAAGGACAGCGCTTCAACGAGGTCAGAACGGGTCATGAGCCAGTGTGGATCAGTTGTTGTCCAACTTCGCGCGCAGCAATGCGCCCAAGCTGGTCGTGCCCGCGCTTTCGCGGCTGGACTGGCTGGACAGATCGGCCATCGCGGCTTGCTCGTCGGCAGAATCTTTGGCCTTAACGGAGAGCGACACTTGGCGGCCTTTGCGGTCGATGTTGGTCACCACAGCAGTGACTTCGTCGCCTTCCTTGAGCACGTTGCGCGCATCTTCCACGCGGTCACGGCTGATTTCGGAAGCACGTAGGTAGCCAATGATGTCTTGGCCGAGATCGATCTCAGCGCCCTTGGCATCCACGGTTTTGACCTTGCCGGTCACCACAGCGCCTTTGTCGTTGACAGAAGCGAAGGTGGTGAAGGCATCAGCGTCAAGCTGCTTGATACCCAAGGAGATACGCTCACGATCCACGTCGATGGCCAAAACGATGGCTTCCACGTCTTGGCCCTTCTTGAAGTTCTTGACGGCAGCTTCGCCGGTTTCGTTCCAAGACAGGTCAGACAGGTGCACCAAGCCGTCGATACCAGCAGCCAAGCCGACGAACACGCCGAAATCGGTGATGCTCTTGATCGGGCCCTTGACGCGATCGCCACGCTTGGTGGCAGCAGCAAATTCTTGCCATGGGTTGGCTTTGCACTGCTTCATGCCCAAGGAAATGCGGCGCTTGTCTTCGTCGATTTCCAAGACCATGACTTCCACTTCTTGGCCCATGGTCACGAGCTTGTTAGGAGCGATGTTCTTGTTTGTCCAGTCCATCTCGGAGACATGCACGAGGCCTTCGATGCCTGGCTCGATTTCCACAAAAGCGCCGTAGTCGGCGATGTTGGTGATCTTACCGAACATGCGGGTTTGAGCGGGGTAGCGACGAGCCACACCCATCCAAGGATCGTCGCCCATTTGCTTGAGGCCGAGAGACACGCGGTTCTTGTCGGTATCAAACTTGAGCACTTTGGCGCTGATTTCTTGGCCAGAGGTCACCACTTCGGAGGGGTGACGTACCCGACGCCATGCCATGTCGGTAATGTGCAAGAGGCCATCGACACCGCCCAGATCGACGAATGCGCCGTACTCGGTGATGTTCTTCACGACGCCCTTGACGATGGAGCCTTCTTTTAAGTTTTCCATCAACTTGGCGCGCTCTTCGCCCATGCTGGCTTCTTTGACAGCGCGGTGAGAGAGCACGACGTTGTTGCGCTTGCGGTCAAGCTTGATGACCTTGAATTCAAGCGTCTTGTTCTCATAAGGAGACAGGTCTTTGATCGGACGGGTTTCAATGAGCGAGCCGGGCAAGAAGGCGCGGATGCCGTTGACGAGCACCGTGAGGCCACCTTTGACTTTGCCAGAGGTCACGCCAGTGACGAATTCGCCGGATTCCAGCGCTTTTTCCAGGCTGAGCCAAGAAGCCAGACGCTTGGCGGTTTCGCGCGAGAGGATGGTGTCGCCAAAGCCGTTTTCCACAGCGCCGATGGCCACTGACACGAAATCGCCCACTTTGACTTCGAGTTCGCCTTGGTCGTTTTTGAATTCGGCGATTTCGATATACGCTTCGTTTTTCAGGCCAGCGTTCACAACGACGTGGTTGTGGTCAACGCGGATGACCTCGGCGGTGATAACTTCACCGGAGCGCATTTCGGTGCGCTTGAGCGATTCTTCAAAGAGGGCTGCAAAAGATTCAGACATGAGAGTTCCTGATGCGCAAAGCATGCAAATAGCTGCGGGATGCAGCTTCAAATTTGATAGCAGTTAGCGCAGGTTTTGTGCCGGCTAGCGGCGGGTTAGGTTAAAAAATCCAACCAACCATGCGCGTGCGGCGCGAGGGGAGTTAGCTGGGGCTTCTTTGAATTTGCAGCGCCACGGCGGACGGCTACAAACCCAACTTGCTGCGCCATTGGCTAAGCACAAATTCGACCGATTGCTCGATCGTTTGCTCAGAATTGTCCAAAAGAGCAGCATCTTTCGCAGGCCTCAGAGGCGCGGCGCTGCGAGACGAATCGCGCAAATCCCGAGCTTCCAAATCTGCCAAAAGGATGCCGAGTTTAGCAGAAATTCCCTTTGAAATCAACTGCTTATAACGCCGCTCAGCTCTTTTTGCCGCGCTGGCCGTCAAGTAGATTTTGAGCGGCGCCTCGGGGAAGATCACTGTGCCCATGTCGCGCCCGTCGGCCACCAAGCCGGGTAGCTTCGCAAAGCTGCGCTGCAACTCAGTCAGCGCTTCACGCACCGGCGCATAGACCGACACTTTGGACGCTCCCATGCTGATGTGCTCCGTGCGGATCGCGTCTGACACATCGTCACCGCCGAGCAACACCGCGTGATTGTCAAACTCCACAGGCAGCTTTTTCGCAAGTTGTGTGAGTGCTTGCTCATCCTTCCAATCAATACCAGAGCGCTCTGCAGCTAATGCGGTGAGGCGGTAGAGCGAACCTGAATCGAGGTAATGAAAGCCCAACTGCTCAGCCAAACGGCCCGCCAAGGTGCCTTTGCCCGAGGCGGTCGGCCCATCAACGCAGATCACGGGCACGTGACGCGCCTTGACCACTTCAAAAAGGGTTTCAAAGTAATCGGGGAAGGTTTTGGCCACGCATTTCGGGTCTTCAATGCGCACCGCCACACCTGCGGGATTGAACGCGGCGAGCGAGAAACACATGGCGACGCGGTGGTCGTCATAGGTGTGGATGGCGGCGGGTTTCCAATCGCTGAGCGCCGGCGGGGTGATTTGAATGAAATCCGCGCCCTCGGTCACCTGCGCACCGAGCTTGCGCAGCTCGGTCGCCATGGCGGCGATGCGGTCGGTTTCCTTGACGCGCCAGCTGCCGATGTTGCGCAGCGTGCTGGGCCCGTCGGCGTACAGCGCCATCACCGCCAGCGTCATCGCCGCATCGGGGATGTGGTTGCAGTCGAGCTCGATGGCCTTCAGCGGCCAGGCGCGGTGGTGCACCTCGAGCGCATTGGCTTCGCTGCGCACCACCGCGCCCATGGCTTGTGCGGCCTCGATGAAGCGGATGTCGCCCTGGATCGAATCCGCTCCCACGCCCTGGATGCGCACCGGGCGGTCCGCATCGGCCGCGATGGCGCCCAGCGCAATGAAGTAGCTGGCCGACGATGCATCGGCCTCCACATGGATGCGCCCCGGGCTGCGATAGCGCGCACCGGCGGGAATGACGAAGCGCT
>JBJTSL010000302.1:0-2248 GCA_046076625.1 Allobrachymonas sp. | reverse complement strand
CACATTTCCAGCACAGGCAAGCCCGAGGCGCAAGCGCTAGCGATCATCTCCAAAGCTGCCGGATGATGATGCCGCCCTGTCAGCACCAAGGCCGCGGGCGCCCAGCCCAGCACCGCGCGAATCTGCTGCGCCTCTTGCTCCAGCGAATAATCAGAACTCGCCACCAGCATTTGCAAGCCCGCCGCTTGCAAGCTTTGCCCGAGACCATGCAGGGTGTCGGCAAAAATCGAATGCGACATATTCGGCACGATCACCGCCACGATACGTGAGCGCCCACTCGCCAAACTACCAGCTTGCATATTCGGTGTGTAGCCTGTTTGCTCAATGGCATTCTGCACCCGGTGCGCCGTCTCCTGTGCCACTTTATCGGGCGAGCGCAAGTAGCGAGAGACGGTCATGGTGGTCACCCCTGCTTGGCTGGCCACATCGCGCAAAGTCGCTCGTCCGTGGCCTTTTCGGCGCGATGCAGGTGGTGCATCGGGCAGGGAAATTCCTTTGAATGATGTAGATGTTTGGCTAGGGTTTGTCACAATGACACAGAGTTTTGAGGGGTATACAGTGACTGGATGTTAGCGCTAACCAAACGCCTTCGCATTGCATGAAAACCCTGAAAACACTTGCTGAGCTTCGCAGCCGTCGCTGGTTCGATGATGCGGGCATGCGGGGGTTTGCGCATCGCCAGCGCATGCAGCAGCAGGGTTTCCGGCGCGAAGACATCATGGGCAAGCCCATGATTGCAATTCTCAACACTTGGAGCGATCTCTCACCCTGTCATGCGCATCTGCGTGAGCGCGCCGAGAGCGTGAAAAAAGGCATCTTGATGGCGGGCGGTTACCCCGTGGAGTTGCCGGCCATGAGCTTGGGCGAAGTCATGGTCAAGCCCACCACTATGCTGTATCGCAACTTCCTCGCCATGGAGGCTGAAGAGCTTCTGCGCAGCCTGCCCTGTGATGGTGTCGTGCTCTTGGGCGGCTGCGACAAGACCACGCCGGGCTTGCTCATGGGCGCGATCAGCATGGACATTCCCGCGATTTTTTGCCCCGCTGGCCCAATGCTCAACGACCGGCACGTGCGCGAGGGCAAGCATCGAGCAATCGGCGCTGGCACGCACACGCGCATGTTTTGGGACGAATTCCAAGCCGGCAATATCACCCAGGCCGAATTGCAAGATCTCGAAGGCCGCATGACCCGCGCCCCTGGAACTTGCAACACCATGTGCACTGCCAGCACCATGACCGGCATGACCGAAGCGCTGGGCATGGCGCTGCCAGGTAGCACCAGCATTCCAGCGATGGACGCCTCGCACCCGCGCATGGCCACCAGCTGCGGCGAGCGAATCGTGCAGATGGTCTGGGAAGATTTGAAGCCGTCAAACATCCTCACGCGTGGTAGCTTTCAGAATGCACTCGCGGTGCAGATGGCGCTTGGCGGCAGTACCAATGCAGCGGTACATGTGATTGCAATGGCGCGGCGTGCGGGCGTGAATCTCAGCTTGGATGATTTGGACGCGATGAGCCGGCGCGTGCCGGTGATCGCCAATCTCTTCCCCAGCGGTGACAGGCTGATGGAGGATTTTTACTACGCAGGTGGACTGCCGGCATTGATGACGGTCATCCACGCGCAATTGTCCCTGACAGAAATGACTGTGACGGGACGGAGCGTCAATGACAACATTGCCAAAGCCGTGGTGCACGATGCGGCAGTGATTCGCCCGCTCGATCAGCCCGTTGCTGATGGCGCATTGGCTGTGCTCAAGGGTAACCTTGCGCCCAATGGCGCAGTCATGAAGCCCGGTGCTGCCGAGAAAAAGTATTTGCAACACACCGGTAAAGCCTTGGTGTTCGACAGCCAGCCAGAGATGCTCAAAGCCATGGCGGATGAGGCGCTGGATGTGGATGAAAATACCGTACTTGTGCTGCGCAACGCTGGCCCCGTGGGCGCACCGGGCATGCCCGAGTGGGGCGGTTTGCCGATTCCCAAAAAACTCTTAAAGCAGGGTGTGCGCGATATGTTGCGCCTGTCTGATGCGCGCATGAGCGGCACGCACTATGGCGCTTGCGTGCTGCACATCTCGCCTGAGAGCGCCGTTGGCGGGCCTTTGGCTTTGGTGCAGACGGGCGACGTGATTGAAGTCAATGTCGCTGAACGCCGCTTGCATTTGCAGGTGAGTGAAGAAGATCTCGCCAAGCGCCGCGCTGCTTGGAAAGCACCTGTGCAGCCCTTCAAACGCGGCTTCACCAAGCTCTAC
>JBJTSL010000301.1:0-6468 GCA_046076625.1 Allobrachymonas sp. | reverse complement strand
AATTTTGGCAACATCTGCGCGGGGCATGTGGCACGTATGATGGGCTTGCCCATTGAGCAGCTCGTAGTGGCGACCAATGAAAACGATGTGCTTGACGAGTTTTTCCGCACGGGTGTGTACCGCGTGCGCGGAAGCAGCGACACGCATGAAACCTCCAGCCCGTCGATGGATATTTCCAAGGCGAGTAATTTTGAGCGCTTTGTGTTTGATTTGTTGGGGCGCGATGCGGCGCGCTTGAAGGATTTATTTGCCAAGCAAATCTCTGCAAATGGCATGTTTGATTTGAGCAGCGATCCGCAGTTTGCGCAAGCCGCCAGCCGCTACGGTTTTGCCAGCGGCAAGAGCACGCATGCCAATCGCTTGCAAACCATTCGTGAGGTGTTTGAGCAGCACGGCATCATGATTGACACGCACACCGCCGATGGCGTGAAGGTCGCGCGTGAGCATGCGCAAGCTGGCGTGCCGATGATTGTGCTGGAGACGGCTTTGCCCATTAAATTCGCAGCCACCATCGTGGAAGCACTGGGTCGCGAGCCAACTCGCCCGGCCAAGTTTGAAGGCATTGAGGCGCTGCCCAAGCGCGTGCAGGTGATGAAGCCGGATGTGGCTGCCATCAAGGCTTTGATCGCGACAATGGCCTGACGCTTTGTCTTAGGGGCTTAGGGCACAATCACGCTCATGCTGATTCACCCTCACATTGATCCTGTCGCCATCAAGCTCGGCCCTTTGGCGATTCATTGGTATGGTTTGACCTATCTCGCTGCCTTTGCTCTGTTTTGGTATTTGGGCACGCGGCGCACGGCGCACCAGCCATTTGCGCGACTGAACTGGACGAAGCGGGATGTGGAAGACATCCTGTTCCTTGGCGTGATGGGCGTGGTCGCCGGTGGGCGTATGGGCTATTGTTTGTTTTACAAACCCGGCTATTACCTAAGCCATCCGCTGGAGATTTTTTATGTGTGGCAGGGAGGCATGAGTTTTCATGGCGGGCTGCTGGGTGTGATTGTGGCGATGATCTGGTTCGGGCTTTCGCGCAAACGTGGTTTTTGGGAAGTGGCAGATTTTGTCGCGCCTTGCGTGCCCACGGGCTTGCTCATGGGGCGCATCGGCAACTTTATCAATGGCGAACTTTGGGGGCGCGTGGCTGATCCGAGTTTGCCTTGGGGTATGGTGTTTCGCGGTGCAGGCGATTGGCCTCGCCATCCTTCGCAGCTGTACCAAATCGCCATGGAAGGCGCTTTGCTTTTTATTTTGCTGTGGCTCTACGCTCGCAAAGAGCGCAAGAGCGGGCAGGTGGCAGCGGCTTTCTTGGTGGGCTACGGCATCTTCCGCTTCATCGCTGAATTCTTCCGTGAGCCCGATGCGCATTTGGGCATTTTGAGCTCAGGCATGACGATGGGGCAGTGGCTTTGCGTGCCGATGATCTTGGGCGGCGTGGGCATGTGGCTTTGGGCGCAAAAGCGGAAGGCTTGAGCTGATTGTTGAAATTCAGCTAGTCAGTTTTCGTGAGGCGCTGACTGGCACAATTGAGCGAATAATTTCTAGGAGACAAAGATGAATGTGACACGGCGTACTGCATTGGCCAGTTCGGCCACTTGTTTGGCCAGCATCGGCTTGCCCGCTGCAGCACAAACGGCGGTTTGGCCCAATAAACCTGTGAACCTTGTGGTGCCATTTCCGGCGGGCGGCGGCACCGATGCGTTTGCGCGACCCATCGGCGCGGCTTTTGCCAAGCTCACTGGGCAAAACCTGATCAACGACAACAAGGGCGGTGGCGGCGGCACAGTGGGCGCGGCGATTGCGGCCAAACTGCCAGCAGATGGCTACAACCTCTTCATGGGCGCGGTGCATCACACGATTGCACCCAGCGTCTATCCCAAATTGACTTATGACATTGAAGCCGATTTCGTGCCATTGCTCTTGGTGGCACGTGTGCCACAGGTGATCGTGGTCAATCCGCGCAAAGTGCCCGTGAATGATTTCAAAGAATTTCTCGCCTATGTGAAGAAAAATCCGGGGCGACTCAACTATGGCTCCGCCGGCAGCGGCACGTCTCACCATTTGGCCGGCGAGCTGTTCAAGCAGCAAACGGGCACGTTCATCACGCACATCCCGTATCGCGGTGCAGGCCCTGCCTTGCAAGGCCTGATTGCCGGCGATGTGGAAATGATGTTTGACGGCTTGGGCTCAAGTGCTGCGCATATCAAAGGCGGGCGCATCAAGGCGCTGGCCGTGGCGGGCAACCGCCGCAACCCGGCCATTCCCGATGTACCTTCCGCCGGCGAGCTGGGTTGGAAAGATTACAACGTCAGCACTTGGTATGGCGTGTGGGCACCCAAAGGCGTGCCTGCGGATGTGCAGGCCAAAATCATTGACACCTTGCGCAAATCAGTGAACGCGCCTGAATCGCGCGCAATCTGGGCCACGCAGGGCGCGGAGTTTGCAGATTTGGAAGGCAACGCCTTTGGCGGCTTTGTGAAGCTGGAGCTGGCGCAATGGGCCAAGGTGGTGAAGGCGGCGGGCGGTGTCAAGCCAGATTGAGCAAGCGCCCGTTGGCCATCTGCAACTGCAGATTGACGGCTCGCTTGCAACGCTGACCATCTGCCACAGCGCGCGCCGCAATGCAATGACGCGCGCCATGTGGCGAGCTTTGCAGGGCATTGGGGCGCAATTGCCCTCGCAAGTTCGTTGCTTGATCCTTCGAGGGCGGGGCGAGCATTTCTGCGCGGGCGGCGATATCAGTGAGTATCCCGATTTCCGATTTTCTCCAGACACTCTGGAGCATTTTCATGAGCAAGAGGTTGCGCCAGGCTTGCAAGCGCTGCTGGATCTGGACATTCCCATCGTGGCGCAAATTGCTGGCCATTGCATGGGCGGTGGCTTGGAAATTGCCTGTTGTGCGGATATCCGCATCGCCGGTCAGTCAGCCACGTTTGGAGTGCCGATTGCCAAGCTGGGCATGCCGATGGCGTTGCGTGAGCTCGCGCTGGTGTTGCAGGTGGCAGGAGAAGCCACTGTCCGCGAGCTGCTGCTGACAGCCTGTGTGTTGAGTGCTGCTGAGATGAAAGCGCGGGGATTTTTGCAGCGCGTTGCGCCCAGTGATGATGATTTGGCCAGTCAAGTCAATGAAGCGGCGCTGCGAATTTGCGCCCTGAGTCCGCAAGCCGCGCGACTCAACAAGCGCGCCATGCGGCTATTGTTGAAGCAAAGTCAGGCATTCACCGGCATAGAATTTACGCGAAATGCTATTAATTCGATAGTGACCGATTCCTATGCCTATGCCAGCAGCGCGGAGCATGTGGAGGGCATCACTGCTTTTCTTGAAAAACGCCCGACTCAATTTTGACCATGAAAAACTCTAATCTTTACGCCAATTTGCATGAGCAATTTCCCGGCGATTTGAGCAGTATTGCGGTAGAGACCGACAGTGGCTTGCACTATTCTTGGCGTGACATCGAACGCGGCAGTGCGATGATGGCCAACTTGCTGGAAGGCCTGGAACTGCCCAAGGGCAGCTGCGTGGCGGTGCAGGTGGAAAAGTCTGTCGAAGCCATGATGCTGTACCTTGCCACGCTGCGCGCAGGCCTCGTGTTTTTGCCGCTGAACACCGCTTACCAAAGCGCTGAAATCGAATACTTCATCACCAATGCCGAGCCAGCGGTGGTGGTGTGTTCAGCCAAGAACTTTGGCTGGGTGTCGAAGATCGCGTTCACCTGCGGGGCGCAGTCGGTGTTCAGCTTGGATGATGATCGCACAGGCAGTTTGCTTGATCGTGCCATGCATTGCTCTGATGTTCATCGCTGCTCGCACAGCAACGACGGCGACTTGGCGGCGATTCTCTACACCAGCGGAACGACAGGCCGCAGCAAAGGCGCGATGCTCTCGCACGGCAATATGCTCTCCAACGCGGCCATGCTCAAAGAGTATTGGGGTTGGCAAAAAGGCGATGTTTTGATCCATGCTCTGCCGATCTTTCATGTGCACGGCCTGTTTGTGGCGATCCACGCGGCGCTCATCAATGGCAGCAAGATGATTTGGCTCAATAAGTTTGATCCGAAAGCCGTGATTGCTGCGATGCCCAGAGCCAACGTCTTCATGGGCGTGCCTACGCTGTACACGCGCATGCTGCTCGAATCTTCACTCACGAATGAAGCTGCAAAACACATGCGCTTGTTCATCGCGGGCTCTGCACCTTTACTCAAAGAGACGCACGAAGAGTGGGAAGCCAGAACCGACCACAAAATCTTGGAGCGTTACGGCATGAGCGAAACCGTGATGCTGACATCCAATCCCTATGCGGCGGACGCACGCTACAAAAACCAGAGCGAGCGCCGAGCGGGAACAGTTGGCTTCCCGCTTCCCGGCGTGAGCCTGCGCATTGCTGGCGACGATGGAAAAATTCTGCCCACGAATGAGATCGGCGGCATCCAAGTCAAAGGCCCGAATGTGTTTTCTGGCTATTGGCGCATGCCCGAGAAAACAGCAGAAGAATTCACCGCAGATGGCTATTTCAAAACCGGCGATGTGGGCAAACAAGATGAGCGTGGCTATGTGCATATTGTGGGCCGCAGCAAAGACCTGATCATTTCTGGCGGCTACAACGTCTATCCCGCAGAGATTGAGGGCTACATCAATGAGTTGCAAGGCGTGGCGGAGAGTGCCTTGATCGGTGTGCCGCACCCCGATTTTGGGGAGGTGGGTATTGCTGTGGTGATTGCCAAACCGGGTGCACAGCTTAACGGCACGGCCATTCTGGCCTCGCTCAAGTCAAGGCTGGCCAATTTCAAAATCCCCAAACGCTGTGAAATCGTCGCTGAGCTGCCACGTAACACCATGGGCAAGGTTCAGAAGAATCTGCTGCGCGAGCAGTACAAGTCAGCCTTTCAGAAGTGAAGGCGTAAAAAAACCCGGCGAACCGGGTTTTTGCAGGCGAAGCGTGAAATTACTTCTTCGCGGGCGCAGCAGCCTTGGCATCCTTGGCAGGAGCGGCCTTGGCATCTTTGCCGGCCGATGCCTTGGCATCGGCAGCAGGAGCGGCAGCGGCTGGCGCTTCTTCTTCGGCTGCGGCAATCGCCACCACAGAGACGATCACGGGGTCTGTCTTGCCGTGTGTGACCACCTTCACGCCTTTGGGCAGGCTCAGGTTGCTCACATGCAAGCTCATGCCTTTCTTCAGACCCGACAAATCCACTGCAATGAACTCTGGCAGATCGGCGGGCAAGCAAGACACTTCCACCTCGTTGACGATGTGGTTGACCAGGCAGGCATCAAACTTCACGGCTTGCGACTCGGCTTCGCCGTTGAAGTGCAGAGGCACTTTCATGCTGAGCTTGGTGTTGGCATCCACGCGCTGGAAGTCCACATGCGTGACTTGTGGCTTGTAAGGGTGATACTGCACATCGCGCAGCAGCACTTTGGCCTCGACACCGGCCAATTCCATATCCAAAACTGTGGCGTGGAAGGCCTCTTTTTTCAGGGCGAACCACAGGGCATTGTGATCAAGCTCAATCAATGCGGGAGGTGTAGTACCACCGTAGACGATACCGGGTACTTTGCCCGTGTTACGCAGACGGCGGCTCGCACCCGTACCTTGCTTGGCGCGCTCAAAAGCGACGAATTTCATAGTAACTCTCCAAATGAAGTGCGCCGCGACCAGCTCACTTCGGACTTAAAAACTGCTCTTTCGCGCAATCGCTTGGAGCAGGGCTTCGCAACTTCTAAGCAGTTGCCGCTTTTATCGCTCTCAGAACCAATCCATCAAAACAGATCGGTCTGATCCGAGAACAAACTCATTACTGACTCACCATGCGCAATGCGCTGGATCGTCTCTGCAAACAGGGGCGCGACGCTCACTTGGCGGATGCGGTTGCAGGCGCGGGCCGCTTCGGCCAAAGGAATCGTATTCGTGATTACCACTTCGTCCAGCGCTGTGCCTTTGGCGATGCGGTCAATCGCCGGGCCGCTGAAGACGGGGTGGGTGCAATAGGCATAGACTTTTTTCGCGCCGCGCTCTTTGAGCACCTCGGCGGCCTTGGTGAGTGTGCCGGCCGTATCGACCATATCGTCCATGATCACGCAGTTGCGGCCTTCGACTTCACCGATCACATTCATCACTTCCGACACATTCGCCTTAGGGCGGCGTTTGTCGATAATGGCCAGATCGCAGTTCAGGCGCTTGGCCAGCGCTCTGGCACGAACTACGCCGCCGACGTCGGGTGACACCACCAGCAGGTCATCGTGGGTCTTGTCCACCAGATCCGAGAGCAGAATAGGGGAGGCGTAGATGTTATCGACCGGGATGTCGAAGAATCCCTGAATCTGATCCGCGTGCAGATCCATGATCAGCACACGCTCCACGCCCGCCTCTTGCAGCATGTTGGCGACGACCTTGGCCGAAATCGCCACACGCGCCGAGCGCGGCCGACGGTCCTGGCGCGAGTAACCGAAGTAGGGCACGACGGCGGTTAT
>JBJTSL010000300.1:0-3423 GCA_046076625.1 Allobrachymonas sp. | reverse complement strand
CAACACCAGCGACGGCCCCGGCATCGGTTATTACGTGACTACGATCGTGCTGGACATCCTGCTCAGCTTCTTGGCGCACATGATCGTGGCTTGGTTCAGCCGCCAGCGCGAATTCCGCGCCGACGCTGGCGCTGCGGGCCTCATGGGCCAAAGCCGCAGCATGCAAAACGCGCTGGCTCGCTTGGGCGGCCTGCAACCTGGCGAGCTGCCCAAGAGCGTGGCAGCGATGGGCATTGCCGGCGGTTTGGGCAAACTCTTCTCCACGCACCCACCGATTGAAGAGCGCATTGCTCGCTTGCAGGCTTCGAAGATTTGATCACCTTGCTTTGCGTTACTCAAGAACCCGCTTCGGCGGGTTTTTAGTTGATTCTTCGTTGGAAGACCCAATACCAAAACCGGATGCGAAATCCGCGTCCGGCTATTTGTATCTCTCAGTCAACTGACAAAAAACTGCTGTAAAGCTGAAGCAGTCTCAGCGGGCATTTCTTCAGGAATAAAGTGCCCGCAAGCCAATGCCTTGCCCGTCACCTTGGCGCTGCACTGGGCTTGCCACAAGTCGAGTGGTTTGAATAAGCGATGCACCACACCGCGCTCGCCCCAGAGCAGATGCGTATCGCAGGCGATTTTTGCACCGAGCTCGCGGCTTTCGCGGTCATGCTCTAAATCGATGCCGGCGCTGGCGCGGTAGTCTTCGCACAGTGCTGAAAGCGTCTCGGGGCGCTGAAAATGGCGCTCGTATTCGGCCAAAGCTTGAGGTTCCAGAAAACCCGTGCCCGCACCGCCCCAGCCGCCGAGCTTGGCGTGCAAATACTCTTTCCAGCAGCCCAAAATCATTTTTTCAGGCAAGGGCGCAGGCTGAATCAAGTGAAACCAGTGGTAGTAAGCGCGCGCAAAGGCCATATCGGTGCGAGCATACATGTCGAGCGTGGGCGCAATGTCGATCAGGCAAAGCTTGCTCACGCGCTGCGGATGATCGAGCGCAAGCCGATGCGCCACACGCGCGCCTCGGTCATGCCCGCATACATGTGACTGAGCGATACCCAACGCATCCAACACGCCCACGATGTCAAGCGCCATCGCGCGTTTGCCCATTTGCGCGTGGTCAGTTTGCGCAGGCAGGGCGGTCGAATCGCCATAGCCGCGCAAATCGGGCATCACAAGGAAGAAATCTTCCCGCAGCGCCTGCGCCACCCGCTGCCACATCACATGACTTTGCGGAAAACCATGCAACAAAACGAGCGCAGGGCGGGCGCGGTTGCCGCCGGTTCGCCCGGTGATTTGCACATCGCCGAGTTTCCAAGCGTTTAGCTTAAAGCCTTCAAACCAGCTCATGCGGTATGGCCTTGAGCTTTCGCAGCCATGTATTTGCGCAAACCCTTATTGGCCTGAGCCTTCACCTTGCTGCGCAAAAACCCGCTCCAGCCGAGCAGCGCCCCCGGCGTACCCAAAGCCTGGCGAGACCAGCGCCAGAAATCAAAACGATCTCGGTGCGTGAGGATCAAGCCTTGCTCGTTGAACGTGAATTCCGCATCGATGATGTTGTGTACGATGCGCCCCGTAGCGCTGGACAGATAAATCGGCTCCCAGTGTGCCGAGCCGCTCATGCCATTGGCCTGTACATTCGAGAAAGTCAGCTTCCACTCTTTGCGCCCCTTTTCTTTGACTGCATCACAGAGCATGCCCCACATGCTCATGATCTCATCCTTGCCGCGAAGGGAGAAGGCTTCATCTTCAAAGCTGGCGTTTGGCGCATAGCAGGCAGCCATGCGCTGTGTGTCGAGAGCGGCGAAGGCACTGTAGAGCTCGGTGATGGTGTGGCTGCCCATGACGATCCTTAAAGTAGTTTGGGCAAATGCGCCCCCAAGAAATCGAACACCGCTTTGATGCGCGGATTGCTCCGGATTTCCCTGTGCACCACGAGCCACAGCGGCAACGGTGGAATTTGCAGCATGGGAAGCAAAGGCACAAGTGTGCTGTCGGTTTGTCCAATGTAATCAGAAATGAAACCCACGCCCAATCCCGCGCGCAAAGCGGCAGAGTAGGCGATCAAGTCATCGGTGCGCAGCACGATGCGCTCTGGGGGCAGCGGCAATCCCAGAGCCGCCGCACCACGCTCCAGTGCATCGTCTTTGTCGCCACTGAGTAAATCATGTTGAGCCAAGTCAACGGGAAACTTGGGGATGCCGCGCCGGCGCAAATAATCGCGGTGAGCATAGCAACCCAATGTGACCTGCCCGACCCGCTTGGCAATCACGCTGCCCTGCTCAGGCTGCACCATGCGTAGCGCAATATCGGCTTCGCGTTTGAGCAAATTGCTCACTTCATTGCTCACCACCAACTCCACCGTGACCTCAGGTAGCGCGAACCGCATTTGCGTCAGCAGCGGCGGCAGCAGGATGCAGGCCACCGGTTGGCTGGCGCTGATGCGCACCGAGCCTGCGGTTTTCGATTGTGCGCCAGTGGCCATACGACTCAATTGCGTGGCACCTGCTTCCATCGCGCGCGCACTGTCCGCCAAGCGCAGCGCCATGATGGTGGGCAGCAGACCGCGTCCGGTGCGTTCAAAAAGGGTTGTGCCCAACTGTGATTCCAGCTCGGCAATATGCCGCCCCAGCGTGGGTTGGGTGGAGTGCAGCGCCTTCGCTGCGCCCAGCAGGCTGCCATGCTCCAGAGCTGCAAGGAAGGAGCGAATCAGTGCCCAGTCAAAGTCATTATTCATTTTTGAATATCTGGTGTGAACGGATCAGCAATTGTGCAATAGCCCAAATATTTCCACAATCCCGTCCATCAAATTGAAAGGAGTCATCATGCAGCGCAGAAACTTCATCCGTTTGGTGGGCGGCGGCACAGTTGTCGCAGCCACCGCAACTTTGAGCGGCTGCCTCAGCAGCGCTTACCCCTCACAGGCTGTCGAGGCTTGGAATGGCCCGGTTGTCAACGAGAGCGAGCCGCGCCGCCGGGCGTTGGCCTATGCGATCACTGCGCCCAATCCGCACAATTTGCAGCCGTGGCTGGCTGACTTGCGCGAGCCGGGTGTTATCACCCTCAGCACCGACCCGCAGCGCATCCTGCCCGAGACAGACCCGTTTGGGCGGCAAATCCTGATTGGGCATGGTGCGTTCATCGAGCTGCTCGTGATAGCTCTTGCAGAGCAGGGCTTGCATGCTGAGGTGCAACTCTGGCCGCAGGGCGAATTGCCCGCGCAACTCAAGGATTGGGGCGCAGCGATCAAGCAACCCGTGGCGCGGATTTCGGTGCGGCCCGGTGGGCAGAAAGATGCCTTGTTTGCCCATATCCTGAACCGCCATACGGTCAAGGAGAATTTCAATACTGCGAAAACGGTGTCGGAGGGCAGCCTGCAACAGCTCATTGCCAACGCCAGCACGGCTCGAATCAAGGTGGGCGGCACAGTCCAAGCAGACC
>JBJTSL010000299.1:0-5362 GCA_046076625.1 Allobrachymonas sp. | reverse complement strand
GGCAGCAGCGAAATGGTGGCGCGTTGCCCGGCTAACTTTGCTGGCAAAGCAGGCGACACCATGACCGTGCATTTGGCGCAAGAACATATGCATTTGTTTGATGCTGAAACGGGAGTGCATATGTGACACCTTCTGCTCAACTGCTATCTATTCTGCATATGCTACGAAATACATAGCATTTTGCGCAGAATTTATGCCGGCTAGATGCCAATTTTGCTTATATTTTTATCCCTAGGAGACCATGATGAAACGACGTACCCTCTCAGCCCTTGCCGCTTTAGCCTTGGGCGCAACCATGAGCCTGACGGCCTATGCGCAGCAAACCACGCTGCGTGTGTTTTCGGGCGGTGCAAACCAGCGCCCCGATCTGATGCGCAAGCTGTTTGATGAATACCAAAAAGCCAATCCGAATGTGAAGATTGACATCGAAACAGGTGGCGCAACCTCTGAGCTGCAGCGCCAGTATCTGAGCACCGTGCTCAATGCCAAAGATTCCGCGATCGACATTTACATGATCGATATCGTCAACCCCGCGCAGTATTTCAGCGCTGGTTGGCTGGAGCCTCTGGACGCATATGTGGGTGCTGATGCTTTACGTCCTTATTTGCCGGTGTACGGCCAAGCCAATCGCGTGGACGGCAAGATCGCCGCGATGCCAGCGTTTGCAGATGCGATGTTCATGTACTACCGCAAAGACTTGCTCGACAAACATGGCATCAAAGAGCCGAAAACTTGGGACGAGTTGTCTGCCGCAGCGATCAAGGTGACAGCTGCTGAAAAAGGCGCGAATCCTAATTTGCAAGGCTTGTCGATTCAAGGCGCGCCGATTGAGGGCGCAGTTTGCACTTTCTTGCTGCCTTACTGGAGCATGGGCAAATCCTTCAACGATGCGTCTGGCAAGATGACGCTAGATAAAGAATCCGCCACTCGCGGCATGAACATGTGGCTCAAGATGGTGGACGATGGTGTCTTGAAGCGCAACATTGCGGAAGTGACGACACCTGTCACGGTCAATGAGTTCAAGGCCGGTAACGTGTTATTCGCTATCAACTGGGGCTTTGCGTGGGATCGTTTCAAAGACGATGCAGACAGCCAAGTTAAAGGCAAGGTGGGCGTGATGCCTTTGCCTGCTGTGGCTGGCGGCAAGAGCGCAACATGCGTGGGCGGCTGGCAGTGGGCTGTAAGTGCTTTCAGCAAGTCTAAGCCCGCTGCGGCTAACTTGGTGAAATACATGAGCTCGCCAGCTGCTAGTAAGTTCCTAGCGCAAGAAGGCTCGCTGTTACCTACCTACGCTTCGGTCTACACAGATGCGGACGTGACCCGCGCCGTGCCCTGGTTCAAGGATGCAGCGAATGTGGTGGTGGCTGGTCAAGCTCGTCCGATCAGCACGCAGTATGGCCAAGTCAGTGATGTCGTGCGCACTAACACCAGCGCGATTTTGGCTCGCACCAAGAGCGCGGCTGATGGCGTGGCTGAGATTGAAAGCCGCTTGTCGCGCGTGATGCGTTAAGAGCCTCGGAGCGAAGAGATGGGCTTGTCCAAACTGAAAGACCCGAGTGAGAAAACACTGGCGCTGATGCTGCTCGCGCCAGCGTTTGCATTGCTTGCATTGATCGTGGTCTATCCGATTGGCAAGCTCATTTTTAATAGCTTTTTTGATCTGCGTCTTTCCGGCGGCACGGGAGCCTCTAAATTTGTAGGCTTTGAGAACTATGTGCTCGTCTGGAAAGACCCCGAATTTTGGAATGCCGCCAAAAACACTGTGCTGATTACGTTGATCACAGTGCCGGGCGCGTTGGTCGTAGGCTTAGGGCTGGCGATGCTGGCCAACTTGCCGTTCAAACGCAAGTGGCCAGTTCGCTTGGCTTTGCTACTGCCTTGGGCGCTGCCACTGAGTTTTGCGGGCCTCATCTTCGCTTGGTTTTTTCACACGGAATACGGCATCGTCAATGATGTGATTCGCCGCGCTGGCTTGCAAAGCCAAGGGGGCGAGACCATGTGGTTGCTACGCCCCAACTGGGCGTTCACCGCGATTTGCATCACGATCATTTGGAAAACCTCGTCTTTTATGGCGCTCATTTTGCTCGCTGGCCTGCAGATGATTCCCAAAACCTTATATGAAGCAGCTGAAGTGGATGGCGCGAGCAAATGGCAGCAGTTTTGGCAAATCACGATTCCCATGCTCATGCCCAGCATCATCGTGGCGTTGATCTTCCGCACGATCACGGCACTGCAAACTTTCGATATCCCTTACACCATGACCAAAGGCGGCCCGGGCAATAGTACCGAGACGCTGGCTATGCTGATTCATAAAACCACGATTGACTATTTGGACGTGGGCTATGGCTCAACACTGGCGGTGTTCATGTTCATTCTTTCGCTGATGGTGACCGCGGTGTATCTCAAACGTGTGGGGCAACAAGCATGAACTTACCGAATTGGTCTGCCCCACAGCTTCGCTGGATCGCGGCAGCTGTCGTGGTACTCAATGGTTTTTTCCCCGCCGTATGGATTTTGCTCACTTCGCTCAAAACCGAAGTGGAGCTGGTGAAAAAGCCCATCACCTATCTGCCGCACAACGCCACACTGCAAAACTATGTGCAGGCCTTCACTGATCAGCCATTGCTTAAATATTTGGGCAACAGCTTCACAGTGGCCTTGCTCGCCACGGCTGCTTCACTTCTGGTGGCCGCGTTTGCAGCTTATGCCATTGCACGCCTGAATTTGAAGCGTCGCCAGCTTATCCTCACCTGCATCGTCGCGAGCAGTATGTTCCCGCTGGTGACGCTGCTTGTGCCGATTTTCGAGACGATGCGAGCACTCAATTTGCTGAATACCTATACGGCCTTGGTATTGCCCTATATCGTGCTCAATTTGCCAGTGTGCACCTTGGTGCTCGTCAGCTTCTTTCAGAGCATTCCGAAGGATTTAGAAAACGCTGCCATGATCGACGGCTGCACGCGACTAGGCGCATTGTGGCGTGTGGTTGTACCGCTGGCCGCGCCTGGCGTGTTCACTGCAGGAATTCTGGCATTCGTGAATGCTTGGGATGAGTTCTTGTTGGCTCTGTCGTTGAATTCTAGCGCTGCGATGCGCACGTCGCCAGTGGGGATCACTTTGTATCAAGGCGAATTCACCTTTCCTTGGCCGATCATTTCTGCTGCACTCATCGTGACTATTGTTCCCGTGGCAGTGTTGATCGCCATCTTCCAAGAGCGCGTGGTGGGTGGTTTGACGCAGGGTGGATTGAAGGGTTGAGATTGATTTTTTGAACGCAGAGGACGCGAAGGATTCGCAGAGGTCGCAAAAAAGAAATACAAAACGGGCTGAGTCTTTTCTGCGTCTTTCGCGCAATCTTCGCGTCCTCTGCGTTCAAATTGAATTTTTGTATTTGATTTTTAAAACATCATGAACCAAATTATTCGTTACGGCATCATCGGCTGCGGCAGCATGGGTCGCGAGCATATTTTGAATTTGCAATCGACTGACGGCTGCGTTGTTACGGCCTTACAAGATCCTCACAAGCCCAGCATTGAAGCTTCATTGAAGCTCACCGCAGGTGCAGCGGTGCAGCCGCGCGTGTTTGATTCAGTGGGCGATTTACTTGATAGCGGCTTGTGTGATGCCGTGGTGATTGCCACGCCGAATTTCACGCATGCTGAAATCCTGCGCGAAGTGCTGGCGGCAGATGTGCATGTGCTTGCCGAAAAACCGCTTGTCACCACGATGGAAGATGGCCTTGATCTCGTCAAGCGCGGCAAAGCCAGAAAGAAAGTCACCTGGGTCGCGCAAGAGTATCGCTACATGCCGCCCGTAGCCGAGCTGATTCGCCTCGCGCATTCGGGTGAGTGTGGGCAGTTGCATCAAGTAGCGATTCGGGAGCATCGCGAGCCGTTTTATCCGAAGGTGGGCGATTGGAATCGCTTTTCAAAGAACACGGGCGGCACACTGGTGGAAAAATGCTGCCACTATTTCAATTTGATGGATCACATCTTGCGCGAGAAGCCATTGAAAGTGTATGCCAGCGGCGGTCAGCGCGTGAATCACTTGGATGAAAAGTATACGGGCAAGACACCCGATATTTTGGACAGCGCTTTCGTGATCGTCGAATACCCCAGCGGAGCACGTGCATCGCTTGATCTGTGCATGTTTGCCGAAAACAGTGTGGACAACGAAGTCATCAGCGTCACGGGCTCGGAAGGCAAGCTCGAATCGCTGATCCCCTCACTCACCTTGCGTGTGGGCAAGCGCGAAGATTGGGGCAAGCGCGAAGTCTGGGGGCAAGCGTCAGGCACAGGTCGTGGTGTGGCCACCCGGCGCGTGTGGGACACGAACATCCGCTATGGTGGCCAGCACTTTGGTGCGAGTTGGATTGAGCATCAAAAGTTTGCGCAAGCTGTTCGCGAAGGTTTGCCCGCAGAAATTTCTCTGGAAGAAGGCTTGCGCTCCGTAGCCACCGGCATGGCGGCGCATCGCAGTATCGAGACAGGTCTGCCTGTGCTCATGAGCGATGTCATTCCTGCTGTTTTATAAGCCAAATCGGCCACTAGCCGGCATAGAATCTGCGTCAAACGCTATAAGATTCATAGCATGAAATCCATCGTATGCCAACAAGGCCATTGGCTCTTGCATGTGCGCCCTGATCTGGGTGGGTGCATTGAAGGGCTGTGGTTCAAAGAGCAGCCGGTGCTGCGCTCCACGGCGCTTGGCCAATTGCAAAGCGTGCGCCAATCGGCGAGTTATCCGCTGATTCCGTTTTCCAATCGTTTGGCGCAGGCCAAGCTGCATTGGCAGGGCACGAGTCATCCGCTCGTGCAAAACTTTCCGGGCGAGGAGCACAGCATCCACGGCATCGGTTGGCAGCGGGAATGGGGCGTGCTTGAGGCGCAAGATGATTTTTGCATGCTGAGCTTAGAGCATGCAGCGGGCTCGGCGTGGCCGTTTGCTTTCGATGCTTCGCAAACGTTTCGATTGCATGCTGATGCGCTGGAGATGAGGATGAGCATCACCAACCAATCGAGCAGCGCGGCGCCCGTGGGCTTGGGCTGGCATCCGTATTTCAGCAAACGTGCTGGGCAGCGCTTGAATTTTGCTGCACAGAGCATCTGGCAGATGGGCACTGACAGGATCCCTGTTGGGGATACAGCGCATACCGGGCTGGCGCAATCGGTAGACGATCTGACGATTGACAACTGCTTCTCGGGCTGGAGTGGGCAAGTGAGTTTGGCCGATGAGGTGATGCGTTGCGAGATCACGTCGGATGTACAGCACTTGGTGGTGTTCACCACGCCAGAAAAAGACTTCGTGGCGATTGAGCCCGTGAGCCATGCGAACAACGCGATGAACACTGGTAACTCAAAAG
>JBJTSL010000298.1:0-4385 GCA_046076625.1 Allobrachymonas sp. | reverse complement strand
TTTCTTCTTCTGGGAAATCCAACGTGGCCTCCACCAGCATGCGCAAGTGAATCAGCGCATCGCGCAAACTGTGAACTTCTTTGGAAAACGCGCCCGCCATGGAGCGCGCCGCGCCGCGCGCCGCTGCTTCGGTGCTGGCCTCAATCAAATCCGAGACGGCCTCGGCCTGCGCCAGATCCATCTTGTCATTCAAAAACGCCCGCTCGGTGAACTCGCCGGGTTGGGCGATGCGCAGGGTTTTGAGCGCGTCGATGTCTCTGGCGGCTTGGAGCACACGGGAAACCAGCAGCTGCAGCACCACCGGCCCGCCATGCGCTTGCAGCTCGATCACATCTTCACCGGTGAAGGAATGCGGGGCCGGAAAATACAGCACCAACCCTTGATCGATGGCTTGGCCGTTTTGATCGAGAAATTTGAGGTATTTTGCCTCTCTCGCCGGCATATTCTCTGAGTGTTTTGCTCCCAAAAGAGGAGTGAGCAGGGGCTGAAGCTGCTGGCCCGAAACCCGCACGATGCCCACCGCGCCACGGCCGGGGGCGGTAGCAATCGCAACGATGGGGTCTTGGTGTCGGGGGAGCATGGCTTGGGGAAGGTGACTAGAAGATACGAAGTACAGATTTTGAACGCAGAGGACGCGAAGGTTACGCGAAAGACGCAAAAGTGAAAGCCAAATTTCTGAATTTCTTTTCTGCGGCCTCTGCGTTCAACAACTCTTTTCTCTTCTCACCAAAACAAAAGCCGCAAAGAAGGAACTCCTTGCGGCTTGATCGAGAACGGTGGCTTTACGCCTTTTTCTCTTGCGCCTTCTTCCAAGGCAAATTGAACTGCGGCGGCACGCCCATGCTCTTGTTGATGAGCCACTGCTGGGCAATCGACAGCACGTTGTTGGTGATCCAGTACAGCACGAGGCCGGCGGGGAAGAAGAAGAACATGATCGAGAAGATCAGAGGCATGTACCACATCAGCTTGGCTTGCAGTGGGTCGGGCGGCTGGGGGTTCAGAGCGGTTTGCAGCATGGTGGTGACAGCCATCACTACAGGCAGGATGAACCATGGGTCGGGCACGGACAGGTCTGTGATCCAGCCGATCCAGGGCGCGCCGCGCACTTCAACGGAAGACAACAGCACCCAATACAGCGCAATAAACACAGGGATTTGGATCAGGATCGGGAAGCAGCCGCCCATGGGGTTGACTTTTTCTTCGCGGTAGATGCGCATCATCTCTTGCTGCATTTGCTGCGGCTTGTCTTTGAGGCGCTCGCGCATTTCCATCACTTTGGGGTTCACCGCTTTCATTTTGGCCATGGAGCGGTAGGCGCTGGCATTGAGCCAATAAAAGGCCATTTTCAGCACGAGCACGAGGGCCATGTTGGTCCAGCCCCAGTTGCCGATGATGCTGTAGAGCTTGTCCATGAGCCAGTAAAGTGGCTTGGCCAAAATGGTGAACCAGCCGTAGTCTTTGATGAGCTCCAAGCCGGGGTAGAGTTTTTCGAGTTTTTTCTCTTCCTGCGGGCCGATGAACAGGCGCGTCTCCATGCTTTGCGTGGCACCAGCGGGCACGGCCTGCATTGGCGCTTTCATCCCCACGGAGTACAAATTGGGGCCAACCTTGGACATGTATTTTTCGCGCGAGATGCCATCGGGCATGAGCCATGCGCTTCCAAAGTAGTGCTGCACCATGGCTACATAGCCGGTCTTGGTTTCTTTGGCGAAATCGGCTTTGCCTTTCTCGATGTCGGAAAATTCCACTTTCTGGTATTTCTTCTCGGCGGAGTAGACCACCGGGCCGGTGAAGGTGCTGTAGAACGCGGATTCGCCCAGCGGCTTGTTGCCATCGCGCACGAGCTGCATGTATAACTGGGCCGACACGGGGGCGCTGGAGGTGTTGACGATGTCGTGCTTGACTTGAATGGCGTAGTCGCCGCGCTTGACCGTGTAGGTTTTGACGTATTTGATGCCGCCCAGCTCCTGAGATTCAAAGCGCAGGGAGAGCTCGTTTTGGCCCTCTTTGAGAGCGCCGTCGCCCGTGAAGCTCATGGCCGCGAGGTGGCTGGGCAATGCAGGCTGGCCGTTGAGCCCGAGGATGCCGGCCTGCGCTTCATAGGCGCGGCCCGCGCTGCGGTCGAGCAGGACGATGTTTTTGTTTGGATCGAGCTTGTCTTTCTTGGGGTCGAGCTCGCGGTGCTTGAGCAACTCGGCGCGGATGATGTTGCCGCCCTCGCTGGCGAAAGTCAGCTTGAGCACATCGGTCGAGGCTTCCCAGGTGCGTGCTGATGGTGCAGGCGCCTGCGCCGGCGTGCTTTGGGCACTGCCGGCGGCAACGGGTGCGGCAGGCGCAGTGCTGGCCGCAGGCACGGCCACGCCGGAGGCCGCTGCATTGGGCGCGCCCAAGCTGGTTTCTTTGCTGCCTTCAGCAGGCGCCGTTTTCGGTACGGGCTTGGGGAAGAAGGTGGCTGGCTTGCCGTTGTGGATTTGCCAAGCATCCCAGAGCATGACGAGGGAAAACGCAAAAACCGCCCAGAGCAGGGAGCGACGAATATCGTTCATGAGGAGGACTTTTCAGAAAGCAAAGAGGTGAATAGTTTGGGCGGCACGGGATCGTGCCCGCCTGCGCACCACGGGTGGCAGCGCACCAAGCGTTTGAGCGAAAGAACACTGCCATGCGCAGCGCCATGCGTTTGCAGGGCTTCGAGTGCGTAGGCCGAACAGGTGGGCGTGAAGCGGCAGGCGCTGCCCAGCCAAGGGCTGAGCAAGAGGCGATAGCCTTGCACGACTCCCACCAACAGGCGCTGCGGCCATTTGGCCAGCGCGGTTTTAAAAAGATGGATCGCGGCGTGCATGGCCTGCTATGCCGCAGATGCAGCGCGCTGGAGCTGCGCAAACAAATGCACAAGCTCATCGCGCACGGCTTTTTTGAGTGCCGGCGAGCTGGCGCTGGCGAACTGCTCACGCGCAAAAGCCGCATGCTGACGCACCACCAAGTAGGCGCAGGGCAATTGGGCAGACAACTCGTGGGACACGGCGTAAACCTGACGCTTGATCAAATTGCGGGTGACGGCACGCTTGGCCCAGCGCTTGGGCGCGATCACACCCAAGGTGGCTTGCTGCAAGGGGCGCTCAGGCCACATGCTGCTGCTGGCCACATGCAGCGCGAAATGTGCGCTGCGGTGCATGCCTTGCGGCGCTTGGCTAGCCGTGGCGGCTGGCAAGCGCTGTTTGCTCATCTGCAAGACCGCAGCAAATTGCTCGGCGGTGCGCAGGCGGGGCAGCACGGGCTCTCGCGCTGGCGATTCGTCGGGGGGTAATAGCGTGAGGCTTAGACAGCCAGGCGCTTGCGGCCTTTGGCGCGGCGTGCGTTGATCACGGCACGGCCACCTTTGGTTTTCATGCGCACGAGAAAGCCGTGTGTGCGGGCGCGGCGGGTTTTGGAGGGTTGATAGGTACGTTTCATGTTGCAGGATTCCGATATCAGTCCGCGACAGGCGGAACCCTCGATTATCGCAGATTTCTACGCTTCCCTCTCTGCCGTGATGACTGTTTTCTTGAGGCAGGGCGTGGGCTTGGCTTGGGTTTTGCGGGTAGTTTCTGGGGCTTTTGCGTGCATTTGTTGGTTCATGCCGCTCGCCTGCTGGGTAGCGGGCTCAGCGGGTTGGCAGGGCTGCCCGCCTCCGCTCTTGGCAGCGCCTCGTTCTAACGGGCAAAGCAAGTGCCCACTCACGCAGAAATGCACCGCATTTTTCTGTAATGCGGCTTGTGGATAACTGTCTTTTCGACCTACAATCTTTTCCAAGAAAAACCGATTTATCCACAGAACAATAAGCAGTATTGATATGACCGAGGGGCAAGTACATCATGCCTTGGGGCCTACGCTTCAGCACGAAACAGGCGCGGCAATTGTGCCGCGCGCTATCAGTTTGGATGCAGCCAACTTCTGGCCGCAGTGCTTGGCACAGTTGGCCCAAGAGCTGCCCGAACAGACGTTTTCCACCTGGATTCGGCCTTTACAGGCTGCGGTAGCGCCCGACTTATCCAAGCTCACGGTGCTGGTGGCCAACCGCTTCAAGCTCGATTGGGTGCGGGCTCAGTATGCCGGCAAAATCTCCCAGGTGGCGCAGCGTTTAGTGCAAGAGGCCGGGGGCGACGACATTGCTATTGAGTTAGCGCTTGCTCCGCGAGAAAATCCCGTCAAACCTCTGTCTTCGAGTCAGATTTACGCGAATAACGCGTCTCTATCAGGGGCTGTTTCGGGCGCTTTGGCTTGGGCAGCGGGGGATGATTCAGCTGCCCACCCTTTGGCTTCGGCCGTACATTCCGGTCTGCTGACCGAAGACGATGGCGCTGGCGGTTTCAAATCACGCATCAACACCGCACTAAGTTTTGACAGCT